>NZ_JRMW01000033.1:0-120628 GCF_000758765.1 Anaerococcus lactolyticus S7-1-13 | reverse complement strand
TTTGGTATCTCTATGTCGCCTCCCATACGGAGGCGTGGATTGAAATAATTCATCAGCAAGAGCATGCTCATTAATATTCGTCGCCTCCCATACGGAGGCGTGGATTGAAATTTAATTTCATAGTGAAATCTTTTTTTGGTATCTCTATGTCGCCTCCCATACGGAGGCGTGGATTGAAATCCTATAGGGTATAGGTGTTTTTACCGATAGGGTATGTCGCCTCCCATACGGAGGCGTGGATTGAAATTCATACTCAACAAGTGATCTCATCTGACGATCAAGGTCGCCTCCCATACGGAGGCGTGGATTGAAATACCAAGGATCTTAAAGAGATAACAGAAATTGTAAACGTCGCCTCCCATACGGAGGCGTGGATTGAAATGCTAGTGGTGGAAATGAAGTTATTGGTGCTGATACTGTCGCCTCCCATACGGAGGCGTGGATTGAAATAAATTCGGAAATATCTTTCAATTCATCTTCGGAATACGTCGCCTCCCATACGGAGGCGTGGATTGAAATTACAGCATAAGACACAAAGAATTAAAAAGAATGGTTAGGTCGCCTCCCATACGGAGGCGTGGATTGAAATGTCCCAACGGTTTAAAAATTCATCGTGTTTTTTAGTCGCCTCCCATACGGAGGCGTGGATTGAAATACTATATCCATTATAACCTATATTTCGGGCAATGGGTCGCCTCCCATACGGAGGCGTGGATTGAAATTTTTAGGGAGTCAGAAAGTAGGTATCTACCATTTTGTTGCCTCCCATACGGAGGCGTGGATTGAAATAGTATTATGAATTAAATAATCATAAGTAGCACGAAGTCATCACTAACATACATGAGTAGATTAAAACAAGTAAATGGAAATTTGCTCAATGTTACTAAAGTGCTGATTTCGAATTAGGAGAGAAATTAAATCACTAAATACTAAATGAATTTATATTAAAACTTTCGATTGTTATCTAAACATGATTTAGTATCGTAATAAATAAAAAATCGTCCGGGGAATTAGATTACTTAAAGTAAGTTATCTATCTCTTGGACGATTTTTTTGACTAATCTTCTTTATTTTCTTTTAGACTAAATTCTAACAAAACTGGGTTGTGGTCGCTGTTTACGAAGCCTATGGCTTGGCCTTTTACGGATTTTACTTCTACGTTATCTGATACTAAAAATCCGTCTATTATGCATTCGTATGAGTCGTTTGGATCGTATGGTTTGTGGTTTAGTCTTGATGAGTTGGTGTTTTCATCAAATGTAGGTTTGATATTATCGGTTAGGTAGTCATAAGGGAATGGTGATGGGTTCCAGATTCCTTCTGGGACATTTGCTTCATAGCCTTTTCTTAATTCTTGGTTGAAGTCGCCACCTACTATCAAATAATTTCCCTTGTTGTATTCTTCTGTCATGAAGGCTATTATTTGTTTTGTTTGGGCGAGTCTTCCATTTGAACCAGATTCGTAGGCATCAAGGTGGACATTAACTAGGACTAAATATTTATCACTACCTTCTATTGGTAGGTAAGAAGCGTTGAAGCCTCTTTTTAGGTTGGCAAGTCTTACTGGCCACTTATGTGGCACTGGTTGTTGGTATCTGTAGGAAGATTCTATTTCAAATTTTGATTTTGTAAAGATTCCTGAATTCACCTTGCCCATTGGTGGGATTGGGAAAGGAACGAAGCCAACTTTGTAGTTAAATGCAAAGGTTGAAGCTCCGTTAAGTTCTTTATCAAAGTATTCAACTTCATTTATATGGTAGGTTCTTTGCGAATCTGCGTCTACCTCTTGGAGGAAGAGCAAGTCTGGATTAATTGTTTTTATTTCTTTTGAAATACCTGCTAGGGCGTTTTCTACATGGTCTTTGGAAATAGGATTGACCATTTTTCCACCATCCATAAAAAAGTCAGTGTCCTTATCAAGACCACCATAACCAATGTTCCATGTTAAAATCTTGTATGGAGTGTTTTCTTTTATTCTATCTTTTGCTGATCCTGATATTGCGACTTCTTCTATGTCTTTTGGTTTGTATTCTGTAATCATTAAATATCCTAATAGACAAATAAAGGCAAGTACTAATATTAGTATCAAGTAGCCGATAATTTTTATAGTTTTTTTCATAAATACCTCACATTCTTATGATAAGGATATCATTAAAAATGGATAAAGTAAATAGTTTTATAAAAAATTAGAAATAGTAAAATATTATATAAGGAGATAGTATGAAAAAAATACTTTGGGATATAGATGGCACGCTTCTGAATTTTGATTTAGCGGAAACCATAGCTATTAATAATTGCTTTGATATATTTGATTTAGAAAAACCAACTGAAGAAATGATTAGAGCATATAAAATAATAAACACTAATTATTGGGAAAGACTTGAAAGAAATGAAGTCACAAGAGATGAAGTCCTTTTAGGAAGGTTTAGGGATTTTTTTGATTTATATGGAATTGATAGCAAAAATGTTGCGCATTTTAATTACAACTACCAAATGGAACTTGGAAAAACTTATGTTTTTAATCCCTATGGCAAGGAAATTGTAAACCATCTTGTGGGTAAATATGATCAATATGCAGTCACAAATGGATCTCTTACAGCACAGAGAGGCAAACTTGAGGGGGCAGAATTGAATAAAATTTTTAAGCAATCTTTTATATCAGAGCTCATTGGCTTTGAGAAACCGGATATAAAATTTTTTGATTTTGTTTTTAAAAAGATTGGGTCCTACAAACTTGATGATTATGTAATAATAGGAGATTCTCTCACATCAGATATGCTTGGTGGAGTTAAGGCGAAAATAAAAACAATCTGGTACAACCCAAGAGCAAAAGAAAATCATTTGAATTTGCCTATAGATATAGAGATAAGTTCCTTAGATGAAGTTGAAAATGCTCTTGTAAAAATATTTGAATGATTGCAGAAAACTTGCAAAAACTGTATAATATCTATTGAGTTCTATGCATATTTACATAGAAATAATTTGTGTTAATATGAATTTTCAAACGAGGAGGAGAAATGGATAAGGCGTCGCCCTATCGAAGGTGCAAGAAAATAAGAAACTAGTATAGTGGCGAATTTCTATTTGCCATTATATGGAAATATTCACTTGAATATTTTAATTAAATAGGAGAAATAAATGGCAGAAAGAAATTATAACGTTGATAATCTAAAGCAACTCCAAAAAGAAATCAACAAGATGAACCCTGTTGATATCGCAGATAAGTTGGAGGTATTGCCTGAAAAGTCAGTAGCTATTTGGATTAAACTTTTAAATAAGGATTTGCTAGCAGATACCTTTACTGAACTTAGACCAGACAATAAGGATAGGGTGTTAAAAATCTTATCCGAAGAAAGTATTAAAGACCTTGTCAAAGAGCTTGATGAAGACGAACTTGTAGATACCTTGCAAGAGTTGCCTGCAAATATGGTAAAAAAGCTTATGACAAGCCATATTGACAGGGATAGGAGAGAAATTGTAAACGAACTTCTTGGCTATCCAGAAGAATCTGTTGGTTCTATTATGACAGTTAACTTCTTATCTGTGAAGTCAAGCGAGACTCCAGCAGCGGCCATGAAAAAAGTCATGGAAAGCGATCTAGATGCGGAAAAACTTGAACAAATATGGGTTACAAATGATTCTTTAGTCCTAACAGGTTTTGTTTTTATCGCTGACCTTATCAGGAATAAGAAAGCAACTATCGAGTCAATTACCCAACAAATCACTGCAGCTGTAAGCCCTACCGATGACCAAGAAGTAGTAGCAAAGCTTTCTATCAAATATGACCTAGGAGAAGTACCAGTTATTGACTCTGAGGGTAGGCTAATCGGTATAGTACCTGCAGAAGACGTAATTGACGTAGTTCACGAAGAGTTGCAAGAAGACTTTGCTAATATTACAGGTATTTCTGATCAAGGTGAATCATATATTGATGAATCATCATTTACAATTGCAAAAAATAGGACAACATGGTTGGTAATATGTCTAATCACAGCCACAATGACAGGCTTTATTATTCAAAGATATGAAAGTCTTCTCGCTCAGGCAGTGGCCCTTACAGCTTATATACCAATGCTCATGGATTCTGGTGGTAATGCAGGAAGTCAGTCATCAACAACAATTATGACCCAGATGTTCTCTGGAAACTTATCAGCCAAAGATTTTTTTAAGGTGATTTTTAAAGAAATAAGAGTAGGTACCTTGGTATCTTTGGTACTTGTAGCAATCAACTTTTTAAGAATTCTTATTGTTGATAATGTAAACATTGCTGTAAATCTAACTGTTTCCTTAACTTTGTTTTTAACAATAGTAATATCAAACATAATCGGTGGTTTGTTGCCACTATTAGCTGATAAATTACACATAGATCCTACTGTAATGGCAGGTCCACTTATCACAACTATAGTAGATACTGGCGTACTTTTAATTTATTTTGAAGTAGCTTCTGTTCTATTAGGCATATAATTATATTCCGCATACTTATTAATGGTGTGCGGTATTTTATTGGGAAAATATTGAAATATAGGGAATTGATAAGGGATTCATTAATAATAATTAGTAGAAGTTAATAATTATTTAATAAAAAATTTGACAAGATAATTTTATTGTCGTATACTTACCTTATCAAAGAAAAGCTATGACATGGAAGAGTAGTTGAGAGATTCTTTTTAGAGAGGTATCGGAAGGTGAAAGATACTAAGATATTTTAACGAAAATCACCATCAAGCTGCCCACCGAAATGTAGGTGTTGTCGGGAGCTCCCGTTACAGAGCTATTCATTAAATGAATTAAGTGCATCATTAGATGAAGAAGAGTGGTACCGCGGATGGTAAAATTATGTATATTACCCTTCGTCTCTTTATCCAAGTGGAGTAAAGAGACGAAGGTTTTTTTATTCCCAAAATTTATAGGAGGAGATTATGAAATTAAGTAAAAAATTAGCAGTTGGAATGTTACTAGCAGGTCTTGTATTTACAGGATGCTCAAATAATGAAGGAAGCAACAAAGAAAGCAAAACAGAAATGGGAGATACAGTTAAACTTGGAAACTCAGCTCCACTAACTGGCCCACTTTCAATCTACGGAATCACAACCAATAATGGAATAAAACTAGCTATCAAAGAAATAAATGAAGCTGGTGGTATCCTTGGTAAAAAAATCGAGTGGTCAGAATATGATGATAAGGGTGAAATAACTGATGCAGTTACAAATTACAACAAATTAATGGAAGAAAAACCTGGTGCTATTCTTGGTGGTGTACCTTCAAAGCCAGCTCTTGCTATGGCTGAATCTTCTACAAATGACGGAGTTGTTTATATCACACCAACAGGCACCCAAGCTAATATAACAGAGGGTAAGGAAAATGTATTTAGAACTTGCTTTACAGATCCTTTCCAAGGTGAAGTTTTAGCAAACTTCTCAAAAGAAAAATTAAAGGCAAAGAAACTAGCAGTACTTCGTAACCAATCATCAGACTTTTCTATGGGAGTTGCTGATGTATTTGTTAAAAAAGCCAAAGAACTTGGTATGGACGTTGTAGCTGACGAATCTTATGGTGATAGCGATACAGACTTCAAGGCTCAATTGACTAAGGTTAGAAAAGAAGAACCAGATGTATTATTCATCCCAGATTATTACGAAAAAGTAGCCCTAATAGTTCCACAAGTAAGAGATGCTGGTATAGATGCAACTCTAGTGGGAGCAGATGGTTGGGATACAGTTTTATCAGTAATGGATAAATCAAGCTTTGATGCTATAAACAATTCATACTTTACCAACCAATTTACCCTTGAAGATCCAAGTGAAAATGTTCAAAAATTTATAAAAGCATATAAGGAAGCTTACAAAGACGACCCATCAACATTTGCAGCAGAAGGATATGATACAGTTTATCTATATAAACAAGCTGTAGAAGAAGCTAAAAGTTTTGATTGGGATAAGGTAATCGCTGCTCTAAAGAAAGTATCATTTAAAGGTATAACTGGATCATTCACTTACGATGAAAACAACAACCCAGTTAAGACAGCAAAAATGATAAGAATAGAAAATGGTAAGTATGAATTTGACAGCGATGTAGGAGTAAATAAGTAAGATAAAAATTAAGGGGTCTGGCTAAAGTCAGACCCAAGTTAAAATGTGAAGTTTCCTATTAGGAGGAGATATTAATGGATTTTATCAGCCAATTTTTTAATGGCTTACAATTAGGCAGTATCTACGCCCTTGTAGCTCTCGGATATACAATGGTATATGGTATAGCCAAATTAATAAATTTTGCCCATGGTGATATTATCATGGTTGGAGGTTATACTGTATTTTTAGCAATAGGCCTCCCACTTTTTAAGACAGGCCTTCCTCTATGGCTAGCAGTAGTACCTGCTGTTATAGTATGCACACTTTTAGGTGTTTTGATAGAAAGAGTTGCCTACAAACCTTTAAGAAATTCATCAAGGATTTCTTTACTTATAACAACAATTGGTGTTTCTTTATTTTTACAAAACCTTTTTGTAAAGATATTTACATCAAATGCCAAACCTCTACCAGCACTTTTCCCACAAAAGTCCTTATCTTTTGGGGATGTTCACCTATCACTAGCAACAGTAATTACAATAATTTCTACAATTATTTTAACTTATCTATTAAATTTATTTGTAAACAAAACCAAGTATGGCAAGGCTATGCTGGCTGTAAGTGAAGATTATGGTGCAGCAGAACTTGTAGGTATCAATGTAAACCAAGTTATGACTATGACCTTTGCTATAGGATCTGCTCTTGCAGGTGTTGCATCTGTTTTATATGTAGCAAGCTATCCACAAATTCAACCTTTTATGGGTTCTATGCTTGGTATTAAGGCATTTACTGCTGCAGTCTTAGGCGGAATTGGTTCAATACCAGGAGCTGTAGTGGGTGGACTCATTCTTGGAATAATTGAAGTTCTAACCAGAGCTTATTTATCAAGCGCCTACGCCGATGCCATTGTTTTTGTTATTTTAATACTAGTGCTATTAATCCAACCAAATGGATTGTTTGGAAAACTAGAGAAAGAAAAGGTGTGATACATGTCTACAAATAAAAAGAAAACTTATCTTATCACAACAGCTTTAGTAATATTATTTTTCGTCATCATCCAAGGACTTATAGGTGGGGGAATAATAAACAGGTACTGGCAAAATATTTTGATATTGATTTGCATCAATATAATAATGTCAACATCCTTAAACTTGACAGTAGGTGTTTTGGGACAAATTAACTTAGGACACGCTGGCTTTATGGCAATTGGAGCCTATGCTGCGGCCTTATTTTTAAAGTCAGGTTTAGTTGGAGGATTTTTAGGATACTTCTTAAGTTTGATCATAGCTGGTGTTGTTGCAACAGTATTCGGAATATTAATAGGTTTACCTGTTTTAAGACTTACTGGAGATTATCTAGCTATAGTTACCCTTGCTTTTGGTGAAATTATAAGGGTTTTAATTGAAAATCTATCATTTACAGGTGGTGCCCAAGGTCTAGCAGGGATACCTACCACCCATGATTTTGGCAAATATTTCTTGGTAGCAGCCTTTCTAGTTACCATGATTTTTACCTATGCTTCATGCAGACATGGTAGGGCTGTCTTATCTATAAGAGATAATGAACTAGCTGCGGAAAGTTGTGGTATCAATATAACAAAATACAAAACTTTTGCCTTTGCTTTATCAGCCTTATTTGCGGGCGTAGCAGGAGCTTTGTATGCACAAAGCTTTGGAGTTTTAGCAGCAAATATTTTCAATTATAATAAATCTTTTGACTACTTAGTAATGGTAGTATTAGGTGGTATGGGATCAATGACAGGCGCTATATTTTCAACAATTGGACTTACAATTTTGCCAGAGGTATTAAAACCAATGGCAGAGTGGAGAATGGTAATATATGCTGTTATATTAATTGCTGTTATGATTTATAGGCCACAAGGGTTGTTAGGTAGAAAGGAATTTTCCTTAAGAAAGTTATTAAAGCTAGAAAAGTATAAGAAGGGAGATGTTGAAGGTGAATAGTAAGGAAGTAGTAAGCGAAAATGTTCTTGAAATAAATAAACTTGGCATCTCTTTTGGAGGACTTAAGGCAGTAGAGGATGTAAGTTTCAAAATTAAAAAAGGCGAACTTTTAGGATTGATTGGACCAAATGGTGCAGGCAAGACTACACTTTTTAATATGCTTTCAGGTGTATATACACCTACAAGTGGGGAAATTATTCTCGATGGAAAAAAAGTAAATGGAACTTCACCTGACAAATTGTCCAAACTTGGAGTTGCAAGAACTTTTCAAAATATAAGATTGTTTGATAACTTAACTGTCCTTGACAATGTAAAACTTGCCATGAACCAATATATGGAATACGGAGTTTTAACTGGTATGTTTAGACTTCCATCTTATTGGAAGGAAGAAAAAGAAGCAACTAAAATGGCAAAAGATATCCTTAGACTATTTGATTTGGAAAAATATTATATGACCCTCGCGGGATCTCTCCCATATGGTGCCCAAAGAAAACTAGAAATAGCTAGGGCTATGGCAACTCGTCCTAAGGTCTTATTGCTAGATGAGCCTGCAGCAGGAATGAATGAGTCTGAAACTCAAGATTTGATGGATTCAATAAGAGTAATAAGAGAAAATACTGGTGTATCAATCTTGCTTATAGAGCATGATATGAACCTTGTTTTAGGTATTACCGATAGACTTATAGTTTTAAATTATGGCGAAATTTTAGCCCAGGGCAATCCAAGAGAAGTTATCTCAAATAAAGAAGTTGTAAGGGCCTACCTTGGAAGCTAGAAAGAGGAAAGAATGAGTATTTTAAGAATAGAAAATTTAAGTGTTTCTTATGGAAACATCAAGGCATTAAAGGGAATTAGCCTTAGGGTTGAGGAAGGCGAGGTAGTTTCCTTAATCGGTGCCAATGGTGCAGGTAAAACTACTACCCTTCAAACCATTTCTGGACTTTTAGCTGTTCAAGAAGGGGATGTATACTTTAATGATAAATCAATAAAGAAGAAAAAGGCTTTTCAAATCACTAGGGAGGGCCTTGCCCAAGTCCCAGAGGGAAGAAGAGTTTTCAAGGGTCTTTCAGTAGAGGACAACCTAAAACTCGGATCAATTTCTGCAGGGCTAAATCCTGATGAACTTAAGGCAGAATTAGAAAAAATTTACAAGCTTTTTCCAGTTCTTAAGGAAAGGAAAAATCAAAAGGCAGGCACACTTTCTGGTGGTGAACAGCAAATGCTAGCTATGGGAAGAGCCCTACTTACAAATCCAAAGGTACTCTTGTTAGATGAACCTTCCATGGGACTTTCGCCTTTATTCGTAGATAAGATTTTTGAGACAATCAGAATTCTAAAAGAAGAAGGCAGAACTATTTTACTTGTTGAACAAAATGCAAATCTAGCTCTTGATATAGCCGACAGAGCCTATGTATTAGAGACTGGAAAAATTGTAAAAGAAGGAAAGGCTTCAGATTTAAAATCTGATCCTGACGTAAAAGCAGCCTACCTTGGCGTATAAAATCCAAAAATAATAAGCCTCTCTTTGTTGGGAAAACCAGAAAGAGGGGCTTATTTTCTTAAAATTCTTTAGCTAATTCATAGAGAGTCTTAACATGGACTCCTGTAGCTCCCTTGCTGTTAATACCTTGTGGAGCTGATAGGTAAGCAGTTCCTGCTATATCTAAGTGTACCCAAGGATAAGCTTCAACGAAGTTTTCTATAAATTGACCAGCAGTTATAGAGCCTGCCTTTGGTCCACCTGAGTTTTTCACATCGCCATTTTCTGATTCATTGTAAGTTTTATAAAATGGATCATTTGGTAAAAGCCAAATCTTTTCATCAACTTTTTTGCTTGCTTGAAGAACTTTTTTGAAGGCTTCTTCGTTATTTGTAATAGAAGCAGTATAAGTTTCGCCAAGTGCACCAATAGCAGCACCAGTAAGGGTAGCAAGATCCACTATAAGAGCTGGTTTATACTCTGTAGCAGCGTAGTTTACAGCATCAGCTAGGGTGATTCTTCCTTCAGCATCTGTATTATCTACATCGATTGTCATACCATTGCGAGCTTTTATTATATCGCCCGGTTTATAAGCCCTGCCTGAAATTAGGTTTTCACAAGCAGCAACTATTGCAACGACATTCACTTCTAACTTATTTAGTGCTATTGCTTTCATGGCACCAATAACAGAGCC
The DNA here is from genome assembly GCF_000758765.1 of Anaerococcus lactolyticus S7-1-13. Taxonomy (NCBI): domain Bacteria; kingdom Bacillati; phylum Bacillota; class Tissierellia; order Tissierellales; family Peptoniphilaceae; genus Anaerococcus; species Anaerococcus lactolyticus. The sequence continues at coordinate 110,425 of NZ_JRMW01000033.1, read as the reverse complement.
AGACCCACCCATATCAGAGTTCATGGTTTTCATACCATTTGATGTTTTGATAGAATACCCACCAGCATCGTAGGTAAGACCCTTGCCAACAAGAGCGAGAGGTGCCTTATCTTTTTGACCATGGAAATATTCCATAACTATGAACTTAGGCTCCTTATCTGAACCCTTTGCTACTTCATAAAAGGCAGTTAAGCCCATATTGAGAATTTCATTCTTTCCGTAAATTTTCACCTTAACACCAAGGTCTGATAAGTTTTCAGATGCTTTTTGAGCTAAAGTTTCTGGATAAATGTCATTTGATCTAAGGTTTACAAGGTCACGAGTTAAAAATTGGCCACATAGAACTTTTTGAAGTTCGTCTACATCAGCTTCAAACTCATTAAAGCTTTCATCTAAATTAACAACTTCAAATAAATTTTCTTTTTTATCTGACTTATAATAATTAAAGTCATATGAAGAAACAATAAGTGCCTCTGCTAAGCTAAGGACAAAATCTTTATCATCAAGACCTGTTGAGTTTTCCTTTATTGAAATCTCTTTTACGTCTTTGTCCTTAAGGAATTTTCCTAAACTGCAAATAGCTTCCTTAAAAATTTCTTTATTAAACTTATCCTCTTCACCAAGACCTAGGATTATTTTCCCATGAAAAGCAAGGACTTCTCCTTTATCACCCTTAAAAAATTCAAGTTCATTTTTATCTTTAAAGGCAAAATTAATTTGGTTTATTTCTTTATATCTATAATTAAATTTCATAATTTCCTCCTTTAAATATCATACAAGATAAAAAATATTATTCACTTATTTATAACATTTACTTACAATAGGATATAATATAGGCAGAGGTACTTATGGGAAATGAAATAATTCTGAAAGATAAGACAAGGATATACTATAAGGAATATGGTTCTGGTGAAGATTTATTTCTTCTTCATGGCAATGATGGAGATATGACTTATTTTGAATATCAAATAGGTTACTTATCAAAGTATTTTCACCTTATATTGATAGATTTTAGAGATCATGGATTTTCTACAAATACAAAGGGAAGACTAGACTTTGACCTTTTGGCAAATGATTTAAATGAAGTTTTTGACCAAATGGGCATAAAAAAAGCTAACCTTTTAGGTTTTTCTGATGGGGCAAACCTCTGTTTGATTTTTAATAAATTATTCCCAGATAAGATTAATAAGATGATTTTAAACGCACCGAATGCTAGATTTAAGGGTATAACTTTTCCTGCAAAAGTCATAATGGTTTTGGAAAATATTTTGTGGTCGATTCTGCCTTTTTTTAAAAGGAATAAGAGAGTAGCCAACCTTTTGTTAACAGACTTAAAAATTGATATAAAAGATTTGAGGAATATTGATAAGGACACTTTAATATTAGTAGGATCTAGAGATTTAATAAGGATATCCCATATTAAAAAAATTGCTAGAAATATTAAAAATTCGAGGCTAGTGATTATTAAAAACAAAGGACATAGGTTGGCAAGGACATCACCTGAAATATTTAATAAGTTAGTATATGAATTTTTGAAAGGAGACTTATGAAAAAAATAAAAGAATATAGGCAGGGAATAATAAATATTTTAATATTATCTATAATATCAATTTCACTTTATTATATAGCCAAATCTGCCTTGAATATATGGGTCAGGGTTTTACTTGGCGTTGCCCTCTTGGGTTTTTTCTTTAAGGTATTCTTGAAGTTCAAGGGATTTTTTATAAAAATTAAGGAAAATTATGGCGAAATTGCAGCAAGACTTTTTAAAGAGGCTATTCAAAAAATAAATTCTGTTTTTATAGGCTTTTATGGCTTGGTCTTTATATTAAGTGCTGATGTTGGTGGATTTTTATCCTATTTTCCATTTAATGAATTTTCTTATGTCACAGTAGGGTTGTTTAGGTCCGTTGCCGAACTAATGACAGGTTTTCTATTTATAGTAGCATCAAGACTTTCTTTTGCAAGACAGAAAAGAATAGAAAAAATTCTTTATTTTTTAATAGGTTTTACTGGAATTTATCTCTATTTGGTAGGTGAGACATTTATATCTCTCATCCCACTAATAATAATGGCATTATTGACATATTTTACAAGGGAAACCCTAGTTAAAGAAAGCTTTATTTATAGTATGGAGGAAGTTTTAATTGATCTTGTCTTTGGTGGTTTTTGGATAATAATTTATTTTAAAAATACATTTAAGACTAGACCTCTTTTAACCATTCCATTAACATATAAATTTATATTTTTTACCCTTACATTCTTTGCCATGGCTCTTGCCTTAAGGATGATTCTCTTGTATATGAAAGGCCATGATGAGTTTTTAGAAAATCCTGACCTAAAGATATATAAGGAATTTTTGAAGGAAAATAATTTAAATTCTTCAACATCCGCTGGTCTAGGGCTACTTGGGGATAAGTATATTTATTATTATAAAAAAGATGATAAAAGACTCTTGGCCTTCATATATCAAGTTGTAAATAATAAGATAATAGTAATGGGTGAGCCAATTGGCAATAAGGAATTTCTCGAAGAAGGCTTAAATGAATTTATAAAGAAGTGTGAAGTCTTATCCTTAAATCCTATTTTTTATGAAGTGGGCAGGGAATTTACCTTCTTGCTTCACGATTATGGTTACGATTTTATGAAGTTTGGAGAAAATGCCTTTCTAGACCTAGGAGAATTTAGTTTGGCTGGAAGAAAAAAATCTAGTCTGCGTAATATTTTAAATAGGTTTGAAAAAGATGGGTATGAATTTAAAATTGTAACCCCACCCTTTGATGATATAACTCTCGATAGGCTTAAAATCATTTCCGATAAGTGGCTAAAGGGTAGGGAAGAAAAAGGATTTTCCTTAGGATTTTTTGATATATCCTACTTAAATGATTCTAGTATAGCTTTTGTGCTTGATGAGAACAAAGAAATAACAGCTTTTACGAGTTTGATGCCAAATTATGATGATAAAATAATGACTATAGATCTGATGCGTTATGATACGGATATGAATGTTAATTCTATGATGGATTATTTATTTTTAAACTTGTTTATCTATGCCCAAGAAAATAATTACAAGTATTTTAATTTGGGAATGGCGCCCCTATCTAATGTTGGAATCTATAAATCTGCTTATTTATCTGAAAGGATTGCTTCCTTTATATTTAAATATGCAGATAGTTTATATCCATTTAAGGGGCTTAGAAATTACAAATCCAAGTATGCAACACACTGGGAAAGCAGGTACACTTGCTTTAGCAAGGGGAATTTCATTATCACATCTATACTCGCGATAATGGCTGCTGATAAGGGAAAAATTGGAGAGAAATAAATTTTTTTGTATAAAATAAGTAAGTATAAAATTGCTTAGGTTAGTTTAAGAGGACTATGGGTAAAATATTAAAGAATAAAAGGAGGAAATATGAAAATTATTTGCTATAGCAAGTGCTCAACTTGCAAGGGTGTTTTAAAAACAATGGATGAGAAAAAATTAAAATATGAATTAAGGGATATTAAGGAAGATAACCCAACTAAGGAAGAAATAAAAAAATGGCATGAGGCAACAGACTATGATATTAAAAGATTTTTTAATACCTCTGGCATGATCTATAGACAAGAAAATCTAAAAGATAAGCTTGATGGAATGAGCCTTGAGGAAAAATATGAAAAACTTGCCTCAGATGGAATGCTTGTAAAAAGGCCTATTCTTTTCTTGGATGATGGAAAAATTTTAGTTGGTCCTGATGTAAAAAAATACGTTGATTCATTATAAGTAATTGCAGATTAACTGATAAAGGTGTATCATATAAAAAACTTTAGGGGTTAGATATGAGAAAAAAATTAACTTTATCAGAAAACTTATTAATTGGCTCCTTACTTTTTGGCTTATTCTTTGGTGCTGGAAACTTAATCTTCCCCTTAGAACTTGGCCAAAGATCTGGAGCCAATATTTCATTAGTAACAATTGGATTTTTGTTATCGGCAGTAAGTCTGCCTATCCTTGCTGTTGTTGCAACTGCGGCAAGTGATAGTGAAAGTTTATTTGACCTATCAAAGGCAGCAGGAAGTAAATTTGCTTACTTTTTTACAACACTATTATACTTAACAATAGGTCCTGGCTTTGCCATTCCAAGGACGGCAACTACTACTTATGAAGTAATGTTTGAAGGAAACGAGAGTTTTTATAATTCTTTCGGACTTTTAATATTCTCCTTGGTATTTTTTGCTCTGGTTTTGTATTTTTCAATCAAAAAAGCAAAACTAATCGATACTATTGGTAAGTTTATGACTCCCTTATTTTTAATTTTGTTATCAATTTTATTGATTTTTACAATATTTAAACCTATGGGACCAGTTGGTATGAATTTGCCAACTGCCAAGTATTTGTCAAATGCTCTTGCAGTTGGATTTGTCGATGGCTATAACACCTTAGATGCACCAGCAGGACTAGCTTTTGCTATTATAATAATTTCTAATATTAAGGACTTAGGAGTGACAGATAAAAAGTCAATGGCACTTGAAACCTTAAAATCAGGTTTGGTTTGCCTATTAGCAATGTCAATTATTTACGCGGGACTTTCATTTATGGGTGGTGCTTCTGCAAACATCCTTGATGATTTCGCTAATGGTGCTGTAATTTTATCACAAATATCTGAGCATTACCTAGGCAGTCTTGGCCATATACTTTTATCAATAATTGTATTTGTTGCCTGCTTAAAAACTGCTATTGGACTTGTGTCAGCTTGTTCTGAAATGTTTGAAGAGATGATAAAAAACAAGATTTCCTATAAGACATATTGTGTAATATTTTCTGCTGTTTCACTATTAATAGCAAATCTTGGATTAAAACAAATTATCACCTTATCATTGCCAGTATTAATGTTTATTTACCCAATATCGATAGTACTAATAGCTATTTCTATTATTTCTATCTTTATGGGCAAAAGAAAATTTGTTTACCAGCTAAGCCTTGCAGTTACAGCAGCTTTTGCATTTTTGGATTTCTTAAAAACATCTCCAGATTTTATTAGTAAAGCACCTATGGTACTTAAGATCCTAGATTATGCTAATAATAGCCTTCCGGGTTATGAAACAGGTTTTGCTTGGGTTATGCCAGCTGTTATTGCCTTCATCGTAGGTCTAATAATTGATAAGAAGTTTCTCAGAAATTGAATTTATCTTAATAAAAAGTATGATGTAATTTGGATTTATGAGAGGTAAATATGAGTGATTTTATACTAAGCGCTACTTCGACTGTTGACATTAGTAGGGAAGAGCTAGAAAAAGAAAATATAAAATGGATTAGTTTTCCTTACCAGATTGATGGCAAAGAGTATATGGATGATTTAGGAAAAACTCTTTCGCTAGATGATTTCTATCAGGCTATGATAGATGGTGCTGTGGCAACAACAAGCCAAATCACCTATGTTAGATATATAAATTATTTTGAAGATTTGCTTAAGGAAGGTAAGGATATCCTTCATATGTGCTTATCATCTGGAATTACAGGTGAGTACCAACAAGCACTGATGGCAAAAAAAGAGTTAGAGACAAAATATCCTGAAAGAAAAATCTTAATTTTAGATAGTTTGACAGCTACTGCTTGCCAAGGTGTTTTGCTTCTTGCTCTAAATGAGCAAAGAAATGAAGGAAAGACTATTGATGAGGTTTATGACTGGGCTACAAAAAATAGGGCGAATGTTAATGCTTTATTTTTTACATCTGACCTTACATATTTAGTTAGGGGTGGAAGATTATCAAAAGCCGCAGGTTCTTTTGGAAATCTTTTAAATATTTGTCCAATTATAGAAGTTAACCTTGAAGGGAAACTTATTGTAAGGGATAAGATTAGAACAAAGAAAAAGGCGATGAAATCTCTTGCCAAGCAAATTTCTAAGAGATTAATTAAAGATTTTCCTTATCTTAATGAGATTTTTATAGTTCATACTCATTCAAAGGAAGATGCTGAAGAATTAAAATCAATGTTAAATGAACTTTTGCCTGATTATACAGGCAACATAAGTATCCACGAGATTGGAACTACAGTCGGTGCCCACCTAGGACCAGGTACAGTTGGTGCTGGATTTTGGGGCGAGGAAAAAACTATATAGGACAGTCGCTAAAGGCGACTTCCTTTTTTTATGAGGTAATTTATGAGATTAAGACACAAACCAAATGCAATTCCCACCATGCAAGAAAGCCCATACATTATTTTTGATCCAGAAAATCATAAGGGCGCTTGGCAAGACTTATTTAAAAATAAAAATGAAATAGAATTAGAGATAGGAGCAGGTAAGGGAGAGTTTATTGTAGGTAAGGCTATAATGGAAAGTAACAAAAACTTCTTAGCTTTGGAGATGAATACAAATGCCTTTGTAGCTGCTTGTAGAAAAATTGAAGAAAATGAACTAACAAATGTATATGGGATTGTCGGTAAGGCTGAAGACCTCATAGATATGTTTGAACAAAATGAGATTTCAAAGCTTTATCTAAATTTTTCTACTCCATGGCCTAAAAAACGTCACAACAAGAGAAGACTTTCCCACCAAAATTTTTTAAAATTATACCAAGTTATTTGTAAAAGTGGGGCTGAACTAGAGCTAAAAACAGATAACGAAGATTTTTTTGAAGGATCTTTAGCATATTTTCAAGAATTTGGCATGGAAATAATAGAGGTTAATAGAAATCTTGCCGAAGAAAAGTCTATTGTAACAGAATATGAAAGAAAATTTAGAAATAAGAATATGCCGATTTTTTATGTAAAAGCTAAATTTAAATAGACATTTTCAATAAAATAAGGTAAAGTTACCATAAATTAATAAAAAGGGGAGATAAAATGAAAAAAGCTAAGAAATTAATTCTTGGATTGTTTACAGCTGTGATTTTAATTTTTGCTTCATACTTTTTTGGAATGAAAAGCAGTCTTAAAAATTCAGAAACAAAAATTTCATCAGAAATAATTAAAAATCAAATCCTCTCAGTTAAGGAATTAACTACACTTAAGTATAAGTACACAAATGTAGGTTCTTTTGAAAATCAAGCCGAATTCTACGGTATGAAATTACCATTTACCCAAAAGAAATTTATAATATCTTATGATGGAGAGGTGAATGCTGGGATAAATCTAAATGATATTCAGGTCACCTTAAATAAGGAGGATAAAAAAATTAGTATCCAAGTACCTAAAGCAGAAATCCTTAACCATGTAATCGATGAAAATTCCTTAACAATTTTTGACGAAAAAAATTCAATATTTAATCAATTGGAAGTGAAGGATTTTTCTGATTTTAGGAAAGATGAAATGAAAAAGATAGAAAAAGACCTTGAAGAAAAGGGATTTTTACAAGAAGCTGACAAAAAGACTAAGGAAGCTATAGTAGAAATTCTAAAGATAAATCCATTATTAGAAGAATATACAATCGAATTTAACTAAAAAAATGCTCTTGGAATATAGATTCTAAGGGCATTTTTATTAGTATTTTTAACTTAATATCTTAAAGTAATAGTTATAATCCAAGATGTGCTACAAATTTTCCTATTGCATAACCAAACTTATAAACTAGAACGAGGGTTATGATAGATGCAAGTATAAAATAAGATGCTGGGTAGTGCTCTTTATATTTTTTTATACGGTCCATAAATTTTCCTCCACTTAAATTTTCTCTTCTTGTATTTAATTGTATATTATTATAAGCCTATATGGACAAAAATCAACTTACATCACAAAGTTAACTTATAGATTAGGCTAACCAAGGGATAGAGGATTATTTGGTGGGTGATGTAAATAAGCATCGAATGTCTTCCGATTTTTGCAAGGAAATTTTCTTTGACGTCAAAGTTGAAAAAGTTTTTCTTATGTAAATATTTCCCCAGAGAAAGTCCAGCCAAAAAGGCGAATAGCCAAGGAATTAATGGAAAGTAGTCATTTGAATAAAAGTCAAATGATGGAAAGCCTATAGGAAATAAATTCATTTGGTAAAGACCATTAAAAAAACTATTATCCCATAAAAGTCCGGCTGGAATTTTGTAGGAAAAGGCAAAGGCAAGTAGGAAAACTGGCCATAGTTTAGGGTTAATTAAATTTTGTATCAAACCAGCGATTATCATTGATAGGCCAAGTCCATTTAAAACTCCCCAAATAATCAACTGGTCTTTGGCAAAAAGAAAGGTTATTATGGTAATTGCAAAACCGATTAGACTTGTACTGAGACCTCTTTTGAAATTTTTTCTAGGATTAAAAAAGCTAGAAGTTATCCCCGAAATGAGAAAAAATGACAAAGCAATTGACAGTTGCCAAATCCTATTAAAAACAGTTCCGTTATAAAAATCTAGGGTCCGAAAGTAGTTTATATTGTAAAATAAGTGGAAGAGGACCATAGAAATTATGGTAAGGCCTCTAACAGTATCAATTATTTGTATTCTTTTCATAAAATCTCCTCCCTTTATTATAACATATGGTAAAATAAACTTATAAAGTTTCTGGAGGAAATATGAAAAATTTTGACGATTATTTAGATTATCTATATGGGAGGGGATCTTCTGGTGAAGACCACACTCTTAGAAATATAAGAAAAGTTATGGAAGCCTTTGACAATCCCCAAGATAAGATAAAAACTATCCATGTTGCTGGGACAAATGGTAAGGGCTCTACAGCAAAGATGCTTGCTAATGTCCTCGGTAAAAAAGTTAAGTGTGGGATTTTCACTTCACCTTATATGGTTAGGATAAATGAAGAAATTTCGATTAATGGTGTAGATATAAGCGATGAAGATTTTTGCAACCTTATGGATAGGATTCGCCCAGTTGCAGAAAAATGTGATGAAGAAGGTTACCACATAACTTATTTTGAATTTTTAACTGCTATGGTTTATCTTTATTTTTATGAGCAAAAGGTAGATGTGGCTGTGATAGAAGTTGGCCTCGGTGGTAGTCTTGATTCTACTAATATTATAAAAAGTCCTCTTGCATCAGTAATTTGCTCTATTTCTATGGATCACATGAATGTTTTGGGATCTACTATTGAAGAAATTGCTGCAAACAAGGCAGGTATTATAAAAAAGAACCGACCTGTATTCGTATATCCACAAACAAGCCAAGTTGCCTTTGAGGTTATAAAAGAGAAAGCCAAAGCCGTAGGAGCTCAACTTTTCACCTTCGAAAAAGATGAAATAAATATAAAAGATTCTTCTAACGTTGGAAATACTTTTGATTTTAAATCTTATAAAAATTTAAAAACAAATCTTAGGGGTGAGCACCAAATTTATAATGCAAGCCTTGCCCTTATGGTTTTAGATTATTTCAAAAAAGACTTCAACCTCAGCGAAGATGATATCAAAGATGGGATAAGAGAAACCTACAATCCAGGTAGAGTTGACTTGGTTTCTACAAATCCACGAGTGCTCTTAGATGGGTCTCATAATAAAGAATCAATTGACGCCTTATTAGCTAGTCTTAAAAAGTTTGATTATGACAAGTTAATAGTAGGTTTTTCAATCCTAAAAGATAAGGACCATAAAGATATTATAAGAAAGATTGCAGGTCTTGCTGATGAACTTATCATAACCCATATTGATGACAATCCAAGGGCGCTTGATACACAAATAATAGACGAAGAAGCAAAAGCTTATGCTAAAGACATTCATGTAATTGAAAATAACAAGCAAGCCTTTGAATTTTCTTTAAAAGAAGCCAAGGATAAAGACTTAGTTCTTTGGTGTGGGTCCTTGTACCTTATCGGAAAAATTTTATCCTATTTGGAAAAATAAGAAATCATATTATAAAAAATCGCCCATGCCAAAGGACGATTTTTTATTTGTTTAAATATTTTATTCTTGTAAAAAATTCAGAAGGCAAGGCTTTTTTATTATTTCTCTTTTTGGTTGCTAGGATGTATAAATTATCCCTAGCCCTGGTCATAGCTACATAAAAAATCCTTCTTTCTTCTTCTAAGTTTTTTATTGGATCTTTCTCGTAGTCGATTATAGGAAATTCATTTTTATTTAAATCGACCACGAAGACCTTATCATACTCGAGTCCCTTAGACCTGTGGATAGTTTGAAGAATGATGCTAGATTTGCTTATTATTTTAATTTTTTTCTTAAGGCTCAAAACTTTCTTATCAAAATCTCCTATTGTTTCAAGGTCCTGGGTGAAATTTATTAGACTTTCAATAAATAAATCCTTGTTAATAACTTCTTCTGCAAACTTGTTTGCCTTTAGGGAGGCGTATTCTTTATAGCCCATATATTTGTAAATGTAGGAAATTTTCCTCGATAGGGGAAGGTTTCTTAAGTGCTTTAGCTTTTTTTCTATGTCATATAGAGAATTTTTTCTATCATAGTCTATAAAGTTATAAAAAAAATCAAAGACATCTTGGTTAAGAGGCTTAGTGTTAAGTTTTTCAATCTCCGTCTTTTTGATAAAAGTTTTTATCTTATAATAAATATTTTCAAAGGCGCTTACATTATTAAAATCCTCAGAAAATTTGATTATATCGAATATATCATCTATAATTTGAGATTTGAAGAAATCTAGGAAATCATCATTTATAGAAAAATCAATCCCATCTTCAAGTAAAAAACTGACAAGGTTTATAGCTGAGATATTATTCCTAAATAAAATCGCGTTGGTTTTGTCGTTATCAATATTTTTTCTTATAAAATTGTATTGATCATAGGAATCGTGTAGGGTTTTAATAATAATTTTATCCCCCTTATCTTTTTTGCTAATGATTTCTTTTTCATAGCGAAATTTATTTTCTTTAATAAAATTTCCTGCAAGAGTCGAAATATTTTTGCTTGACCTATGATTTTCGTTCATAATTATGATTTCAGCCCTAGGATAATAGGCCTTAAAATTTAAAAGATACTCAGGATCAGCCGCTCTAAAAGAGTAAATTGACTGGTCATCATCTGCAACAACCATAAAATTATTATTTAGGTTTACAATTTCTTTTAGAATCTTAAATTGCAATAGGGAAGTGTCTTGGCCTTCATCTAGCTGAAAATATTCATACTTTTGATGGATGGATTTTAGGAGCCTTGGGTTTTCTTCCAGAAGCTTGAGAGCTAGGATTTGCATATCATCAAAATCTATGTAGTTATTTATTTTCTTGAAATTTTCATAGGTTTGGTAGACTTTCTCAATATTTTTTATCCTAACTTTTTTTAAATATGACTCATCAAGCATAGCGTTTTTCATGTAAGATGTTTCTGTGAAAAAATTCAAAATATCTTCTCGAGATGGCTTTTTATTATTAATATCCTGGTATATACGTTTAACTAAGTCGTATTTATTGTAGGTATCAGTTGATTCTAATAATCTTAACTCTCTATGAAATTTTTTTAGGTAATTTCTAATAATAAGGTAGCAAAAAGCATGAATGGTCATGATATTTGTATCGTCACCTGTGTAACGGTTATTCATATCTATAGCTTGGGTTCTAGAAAAAGTTAAGGTTAATATTTTATTTGGCGAAGTAATTTTACTTAAAATTTTTACTCTTTCTAGAAGCATGGTAGTCTTGCCCGCGCCAGGAACTGCAAGGACTAGACAGGGTCCATCTATAAAATTTGCTGCCCTATTTTGTATGTCAGTTAGCTTCATATTAATATGATACCATATATTTTTTTGAAAAATATGATAAAATAGAATGTAGGTATAGTATAATAGAAGCAGTAGAATATAAATATGGGGGAATATATGCTTACAACACAATTTTTAAAGTCTAGAACTTCAACAAGAGATTTCAAGGATGTGGATCTTAAAAAAGCTGATTTAGAAAAGCTTGAAAATATAATTGATTCTGAAATTATAAAACTTGGTAAGGATGACCTTGCTTTTATAGTTCAAACTGATGGAGAAGCAGTTTATAAGGCTCTTGATGGCAAGGCTGGATACAAAGGAATAATGATAAAAGCTCCAGCTTATCTTGCTTTAAACACTTTAAATGACAACCCATCAAGCTTGGTTAAAGGTGCTTATGGGGTAGAAGAAATAATAACAGAGCTTGACAAAATGGGCATCGGAAACTGCTGGATTACAGTAGGAGATGTAGGGGAAGACATTAAAAAATCTGTATTTAATTATGAAAAAGGAGAAGTTAATTTACTTCTAGCTATAGGCTATCCTGTAGATACAACTGTTAGAGAACATCAGTTTGATGACAGAAAGGGTATTGGTGAATTTGTATTTATTGATGATCTAGAAAATAAAGCAACAAATGAAGATCTTGAACAAAGAGGACTTGATGAGATTTTCGCTTATGCGAGATTTGCACCATCAGCTTATAATGCTCAACCATGGAGATTTGTCCTTGTTGATGACTTAATCAAACTATACATTGAAGATTATAAGGGAAATGCAAACCTACTTGATGCAGGTATTATTATGTACTACATCGACAAATTAGGTGAAAGTATTTCTATGGGTTCAAATTGGGAAATTAAACCAGAACTTAATGACGACAAATATGTCTATATAGCAAGTAAACAACTATAAGATGAAGGGCGCCAAGGCGTCCTTTTTAGGAGAGTGGAATATTGATTAGAATTTATAACGAAACTTATTTTGAAAAAATGAGAAAGGCAGCTGAGATTTTATGTCAAACTCACCTTGCCTTAAGGGAAGTAATAAGACCAGGTCTAACAACAAATGATTTGGATAAATTTGCTAATAAATTTATCGTAGACCATAAAAAGGCAATACCAGCACAATTAGGGTATCAGGGTTTTCCATTTACTCTTTGCACATCAGTAAATGATGAGATTTGCCACGGCTATCCAACAAATAAACCTCTTAAAGAAGGAGACATTTTATCAATTGATAATGTTGTCAACTTAGATGGAGGCTTAGCTGATTCTTGTTGGACTTATACCATAGGCGAGATGAGTGAAACTGATCAAAAGCTTGTAGATGTAAACCTAGAAGCCTTAAATAGGGCAATAAAAGTTGCTGTGCCAGGAAATAGGATTGGTGATATTGGTGCTGCCATTCAAGAATGTGTAGAAGATGAAAATGGATTTTCTGTTATACGTGACTTTATTGGTCATGGTATCGGCAAAGAAATGCATGAAGACCCACAAGTACCACACTACGGCAAGGCTGGTAGAGGACCAAGGATCGAAGTAGGAATGGTCTTTACCATTGAGCCAATGATAGCTATAGGCGATTGGCGTATGAAACTTGATAGTAATGGCTGGACTGCAAGGACTGTTGATGGATCAAAAGTTAGTCAATTTGAACACCAACTAATAATTCACAAGGATGGTCCTGAAGTTATAACAGACCAATCAAAATATAAATTAACAGAGTCTGACCTCGAATTTATAAAGAATTATAAGTTTTAAAAAAATCTACCCAACTGGGTAGATTTTTTACTTGCCTAAATTCAATTCTATTTGATTTTTTGTTTTTTCTCTTTCGGCCATTTTTTCATTATAGCAAGACCTACATAGGGGTTCGTAAACATCCTTTGAACCTATTTGTATCCTTGAATCATCACTAGATTTTCTGTAGGATGCCCAAGCGTCTTCACCACATGATGCACAAATAGCGTGGTGTTTTATTAATTCATCTGCTAGGGGCATTATTTCTTTTATAATCTCAAAAGGCTTAGCCCTGTAATCCATATCAAGACCAGAAATGACTATGGTTATATTTTTTGCCATGAGTTTATTAAAAATGTCAACTACTTCACTAGGCTCGTTTGGAAAAAATTGTAATTCGTCGATACCGACTGCATCTACTTCATGTTTTTTAACGTAGTCCAAAATTTCATTTAGATTTTCTATCTTAATTGCATCTAGGGATAAGTTATCATGAGAGACAATTTTTTTATCACTATCTCTGTTATCAACTGATGGTTTAAAGGCTACTGTTTTGTAATTTGCTATTGTCATCCTGTAAAGCTCTCTCCAGAGGGAGGTTGTTTTGCCTGAAAACATTGATCCTGTGTGGACAATTAACTTACCTTGTCTTTTTATCATTTTCTTAAACATTGAACTTAAATTCCACTACATCTCCATCTTGCATGATGTAGTCCTTTCCTTCCATTCGTAGTTTACCAGCTTCTTTAGCTTTTGCCTCACTACCAGCTGCTACTAAATCATCATAGGAAATAACATCTGCCATAATAAAACCACGTGCTATATCTGAGTGGATTTTTCCTGCTGCATCTTGGGCACGAGTACCTTTTGTGATTGTCCAAGCTCTGGTTTCAACTTCACCGGTTGTTAGGTAGGATATGAGGTTTAAAGTCTTATAGGAGTCTCTAATTACCCTATCTGTACCAGATTCTGTAAGTCCAATCATGGCAAGGAATTCTTCTCTTTCTGCTTCTGTTTCTAATTCTGAAATTTCTTGCTCGATTTTTGCAGATACAACAGAAACTTCTGCTCCTTCACTTTTAGCAAAGTCACGAACCATTTCTACATATTTATTGCTAGCACCGTCATCAGCGGCATCATCTTCATTTACATTGCATACATAAATAATTGGTTTGGTAGATAGGAGTTGGTAGGATCTTAAAAGTTTTTTCTCTTCATTGTTTAAGTCAAGGATTCTTGCAGATTTTCCTTCTTCAAGTACTGCAACAATTTTTTCTAAAACTTCTACTTCGGATCTGGCGCTTTTGTCAGCCCTAGCTACTTTTCTTTTCTTTTCCAAAACCTTGTCAACAAGTTCAAGGTCAGAAAGGATTAGTTCAAGGTTAATAGTTTCTATATCTCTTAGTGGGTCAACAGAACCATCTACATGGGTCACATTTGGGTCATCAAAACACCTTAAAACTTCTACAATAGCGTCAGTTTCTCTGATATTTGATAAAAACTTATTACCAAGTCCTTCACCCTTACTAGCTCCCTTTACAAGGCCAGCTATATCGTAAAATTCTACAACAGCAGGGACTATTTTTTTTGAATTGCTCATTTCTGACAGCACATTTAATCTATTGTCAGGTACGTTAACAAGACCAACATTTGGGTCAATAGTAGCAAAAGGGTAGTTTGCTACGAGGGCACCTGCTTTTGTTATGGCATTAAATAATGTTGACTTGCCAACATTAGGTAGGCCGACTATTCCTAGTTTCATCTCATTCACTCTCTCTTTTTATTTATTCTTATAACTATTATATTATAATGGATTTAAAGAAAAAATCAATCTTCATCAATCTTAAAATAGGTCCTAAAGTCTGGTATAATGATATGTAGAAATAATATTAAACTGTGATAAAATATTACTATAAGCTCGAGCAAGTAGTCTTGCTTAATTTAAAGATTAGGAGATAAGGATGAGTATAAATAAAAGATTAGAACAATTAAGATCTTTGATGAGAGATAGAAAAATTGATGCCTACATTGTTGCAACATCAGATCCTCACCAATCAGAATATTTAGCAGATCATTATAAAACAAGAGAATTTATTTCAGGTTTCACTGGCTCGGCAGGAACAGCAGTAATAACATTAAAAGAAGCTAGGTTATGGACAGACTCCAGGTACTTCTTGCAAGCCCAAAAAGAACTGGAAGGCTCTGAATTTGAATTAATGAAGATGGGAGTTGAAGGTTATCCAAGTATTGTTGAATACTTAGACGAAAATATAGCTGAGTTTGGAAAAATTGGTTTTGATGGAGAATGTTATTCTGTGACAGGTTACAAGAACCTTTCAGAAAATATGGGTGCGAGAGTTTTGGTTTCAGACCTTGATTATATCTCTAAAATTTGGACTGATAGACCAGCCCTACCACAAGATAAGGCGTGGATTCACGATGAAAAATATTGCGGCTTAAGTCTAAAAGAGAAACTTGATATCCTAAGAGAAAAAATGGCTTTAAACCATTGTGATTACACCTTCATTGGTGCACCAGAAGATATTTGTTATCTCTTAAACATTAGAGGAAATGATGTAGCTTATAATCCGGTTATTCTTTCCTATATGCTTATTTCTAAAGATAAGGCTTGTTTATGTATTGATGAAGAAAAGATTGCTGGAAATGTTCGCGAATATTTGGAAGAAAATGGTATCAGCATTTATTCTTATGAATATATTTATAGTTTGTTAAAAAATATTCCTGGGAAAAATAGGATTTACCTTGATCCTGCAAGGACAAATGTGGCTATTTATGATGCTATTAATGCAAATGTAAAAATCACCCAAGGAATTAACCTAACTACCTATATGAAGGCTGTAAAAACTGATGCAGAAATAGAAAGTATTAAAAAAGCTTATATTATTGACGGGGTAAGTCTTGTAAAATTCTTTAACTGGCTAGAAGTTGGAGCTAAGACAGGGTCATTAAATGAATTAGTTGCATCAAACAAGCTCCATGATTTGAGGGCTCAAAATGAAAGTTTCATAGAAGATTCTTTTGAAACTATAGCTGGTTATAAAGACAATGCAGCAATAGTTCATTATGCGCCTTCAAAAACTGGTTCAAAAACATTAAGAGATGAGGGAATGATCCTTGTTGATTCAGGTGCCCACTATAAAGAAGGAACAACTGATATTACTAGGACCATAGCTCTTGGTAGCCTTAGAGAAGATGAAAAAATTGATTATACTTTGGTTTTGAAATCTTTCTTAAGTTTATTTTTGGCTAAGTTTAAGAATAAGACTAAGGGTACCAGACTTGATATGATAGCTAAATATCCATTATGGAAGGCCGGAAAAGACTTCTTCCATGGAACTGGTCATGGAGTCGGCTTTGTCCTTACTGTTCATGAGGGTCCACAGGCAATTTCAGAAAGAAATGAAGTTGAATTTGTTGAAAACATGACAACATCAATTGAGCCTGGTCTTTATATAGAAAATAGCCATGGAATTAGAATTGAGAGTGAAGCTCATGTAAAAAAAGCATTTGATAATGAGTTCGGTCATTTTCTCGAGTTTGAAACTCTAACCTATGTACCAATTGACACTAGACCAATTAAAATTGAAATGCTTTCTACAGAAGAAATTGACTGGCTTAATGCTTATAACAAGAAATGCTATGAACTTCTAAGTCCATATTTAGATGGTCATGATTTAGAATACTTAAAAGAAAGTTGCAAGGAAATTTGAGTCACAAAGAACTTAAGGAAAAATTAAAAGAACTACCAGAAAAACCTGGTGTATATATAATGAGAAATGCTGATGGGGAAATTATTTATGTTGGTAAGGCTATTTCTCTAAAAAATAGGGTCAGACAGTATTTTGACAATAATAAAAACAAGGGCGCCAAGGTTCTTGCCATGGTAAGTCATATTGCTGATTTTGAATATATAATTGTTCAAAATGAAGTTGAGGCCTTGGTTCTTGAGTCTAACCTCATAAAGAAAAATAGACCAAAATACAATATTGTTTTAAGAGATGACAAACAATACCCTTATATAAAAATAAATAAAGAAAAATTCCCCAGGATTCAAAAGGTAAGGCAAGTTCATAAGGATGGGGCAGATTATTTTGGGCCCTATCCAGATGCCTATGCAGTTAATGATGCCATAGATTTATTTCATGACTATTACCCCTTTAGGACTTGTAATTTGAATTTTGATAGGGGTCAGAGTCTTGATAGGCCATGCCTAAATTATTTTATAAAAAAGTGTAAGGGTCCGTGTATTGGCGAAGAAGATGAAAGCACCTACCTAAGTAAGATGGATGATGTCAGGCAGTTTCTTGATAAAAAAGATAGAAAAATTTCTGATAAGGTTCTAGAAAGAATGAATGAAGAAAGTGCTAAACTGAATTTTGAAATGGCAGCTAAGTACAGGGATTATTATAGGGCACTTTCAATTCTTTCTGAAAGACAAAATGTGACGGAAACAACTGGTGATGATGTCGATATTATCGCTATTAGCAAGGGTGTTTCAATTATAGTTGTTCAAGTTTTCTTTATGCGTAAGGGGCATATTGTCGATAGAGAACACTATATCATTAAAAATGAATTTGCGGAAGAAGAAGCTGATATTATTTCGTCCTTTATCAAGCAATTCTACTTAGATTTGATTTTTATACCAAAAGAGATACTTGTCCAAACCCTGCCTAGTGATTTGGAATCAATAACCGATTTTCTTAATCAGAAAAAAGGCTCCAAGGTTAAAATCCATCAACCCAAATTGGGCAAGAAGTTTGAACTTATTACCATGGCTGCAAGAAATGCTGAAGACATGCGTATTAAACATGAAAAAAGAATTGATAGGAAAGAGAGAAATAAGTCTTCAGGGCTAAACCAACTTAAAGAAATTTTAAATGTTGACAAAATTAATAGGATTGAAGCTTATGATATTTCGAATACTTCTGGTGTACAGTCTGTTGGATCGATGGTAGTTTTTGAAAATGGGATTTCTGCTCCTAAGGAATATAGGAAATTTAAAATTAAAACAGTAGAAGGTCCAGATGATTATGCTTCTTTAAGAGAAGTGTTGATTCGAAGGTTTACAAATGCAAAAAAAGAAATAGCCAAAGGCAGTACCCATACAGGATTTGGTAAATTACCTGATTTGATTTTGATGGATGGTGGTAGGGGGCAGGTTTCTATCGCCAAAGAAGTTTTTAAACAGATGAATATTGACGTTGAAGTAGCTGGTCTTGTTAAAGATGATAAGCATACCACAAGAGGCATTATTTATAATAACGATGAGATTCAAATTAGAAGAAAAGACCCAGTTTATAAATTGATTTATGAAATTCAGGAAGAAGCCCATAGGTTTGCTATAAATTACCACAGGTCTCTAATGAGAAAGTCGATGAAAAAATCTGAACTTGATGATATAAAGGGCGTGGGTAAAAAGATTAAGGCAAATCTTTACAAGCATTTTAAGACTATTTCTAATATTAAAAAGGCTAGTATTGAAGAATTGATGGAAGTTCCTCTTGTAGGCAAGGAAGCAGCTGTTGAGATATACAAATTTTTTAGGCTGAAAGGATAGTTGATGACAGAAGTTTTTGATATTAATGATAAAAGTGAACAGATAACGGAAGTTAATTCCGGAGTAAACCATAAGACAATTAAACTTTATAAGGTTGTAGAAAATTTAGGACTCGAAATTATTAGCGCTTCGACAGATTATAAGGAAATTGTTCTAGAAAACGCTGATGTAAATAGACCGGGTCTGCAACTTACTGGTTACATGGAAGAATTTCCTTATAAAAGACTCCAGGTTATAGGAACTGTAGAGTATAACTATCTAACAAGTCTGGATAGCAAGATGCAATACGAAAGATTTAGGGGGATTTTGTCTTATGCTATACCAGCAGTAATTTTTTCTAATAATAAGGAAATAAATGAAGATATAGTTGATTTGGCGAGATATTATAATATCACTCTTTTAAGATCACCTGCCAAGACTACTAAATTGATTTCAGATATATCAGACCAACTCGAATATCAATTAGCACCGACAACAAATGTTCACGGTGAGCTTCTAGAAATATTTGGTATAGGAGTTTTGATAATGGGCAAGTCCTCAGTAGGTAAGTCTGAAACTGCTCTTGAACTTGTAACTAGAGGTCACAGGTTAGTTGCCGATGATATGGTAGATATAACTGCGATTGATAAAAAAATTGTAGGTGAAGCTCCAGAAAACATTAGGCACTTTATGGAATTAAGGGGTCTTGGTATAATAAACGTTCGTAGACTTTATGGTTCGGGAGCAATTAAGCTTCAGACAGAAGTTGATATGGTAATTGAGCTTGAGCAATGGAAAGATGATTATGAATATGATAGGCTTGGGATTGATGAGCACTACATCGAACTACTCGGCATTAAGCTACCTCATCTAGTTGTGCCTGTAAGGGCTGGTAGAAATATTGCACTTATTATTGAAGTTGCTGCCATGAATCAAAGAGAAAAAGCTTTTGGATATAATGCTGCAAGAATAATGACTGATAGCATTTTCCATCCAGAAAGACTTGTAGATAAATCAGAAAAAATAGGGGGTTAACTCCTATTTTTTTATTTTGAAAAATTTGTCAAGGATAACTTTTTCCTATATAATAAAATTAAGAGATGAAATTAATCTCTTTATATGCATTATAAATTATAAAAGAGAGGAAGGATTGAAATGACAATTAAAAGATCTAAAAAAACAATGGATGGAAATACGGCTGCGGCACATATTTCTTATGCATTTACTGAAGTAGCAACTATATTTCCGATAACCCCTTCTTCACCAATGCCTGAGTGCGTTGACGTGTGGGCTGCCAATGGCAGGAAAAATATATTTGGCAAGGAAGTTATAGTTAAAGAAATGGAATCTGAAGCAGGTGCTGCTGGCGCTATGCATGGTTCACTAGGAGCCGGCGCCCTTACTACTACATATACATCAAGCCAGGGTCTCTTATTAATGATTCCAAACCTTTATAAAATCGCTGGTGAAAGACTACCTGGAGTTTTTCACGTTGCAGCCAGGACAATAGCAACTCATGCCTTATCAATATATGGAGACCACTCTGACGTCATGAGTGTAAGGCAAACAGGTGTAGCCATGATGGCGGCAAATTCGGTACAAGAAGTTATGGACCTAGGGGCTGTTGCCCACCTATCAGCTATTAAAGCAAGGCTTCCATTCTTGCAATTTTTTGATGGGTTTAGGACCAGTCATGAAATTCAAAAAATTGATGTCTGGGACTATAAAGATCTAGCACCTCTTGTTGATTATAACCAAGTTAGGTTCTTTAAGAATACATCATTAAATCCAGAAAGACCAAAGACTATGGGTACTGCTCAAAAAAATATTTTCTTCCAAGCGACAGAAGCTTCAAATATGATTTATGAACAAGTACCGGGTATTGTTGAAGATTATATGGATAAAATTAATGATTTAATAGGTACAAATTATAGGCTATTCAATTATTATGGTGCACCAGATGCAGAAAGAATTCTTATAGCTATGGGCTCTGTGTGCCAAACCATTAGAGAAACTATTGATGAATTAAGGAAAAATGATGAAAAAATAGGCTTGGTTGAAGTCCATCTATTTAGACCATTTTCTAAAGAACACTTATTAAAGGTAATACCAAAAACTGTCAAAAAAATAGGGGTTTTAGATAGGACTAAGGAGAAAGGTGCTGAGGGTGAACCACTTTATAAGGATGTTGTTACAGCCTTTTACGACGAAAAGAATAAACCGGAAATAATAGGTGGTAGGTTTGGTCTTGGATCTAAGGATACTATTCCAGCTGATATTGAGGCGGCATTTAATAATCTTAAATGTGAGATGAAAAAAGACTTTACTCTTGCTATCCATGATGATGTAACTAATAAATCACTTCAAAGAACTGAATTGAGAATTAGGCATGAAGGTCAATCAAGATGCAAGTTTTGGGGTTTTGGCTCTGATGGTACAGTTGGAGCTAATAAGGAAGCTATTAAAATTATTGGCGATAATACTGATATGTATGTTCAAGCCTACTTTGATTATGATTCAAAAAAATCGGGAGGCTTAACAGTATCCCACTTAAGATTCGGCAAGGAACCAATTCTTTCGACATATTTACTAGATGAGGCTGATTTCATTTCTTGTTCAAAACAAGCTTATGTATTCAATTATGACCTTCTCGCAGGTCTTAAAGATGAGGGTGTTTTCTTATTAAATACCGTTTGGCCAAAAGAAGAATTAGCAGAGCGTCTACCTGGATCAATGAAGAGATATCTTGCCAAACATAAAATCAACTTTTATATAATTGATGCCAGCCATATAGCCGAGAAAATAGGTCTTGGTTCAAGAACAAACATGATTATGCAATCAGCTTTTTTCAACCTAACCAAGGTAATAGACACAGATGATGCTATGAAATACTTAAAAGATTCTATTGTTAAGGCCTATGGTCATAAAGGCGAAGACATAGTTGCGATGAATAACAAGGCTGTTGACATGGGGGC
The DNA here is from genome assembly GCF_000758765.1 of Anaerococcus lactolyticus S7-1-13. Taxonomy (NCBI): domain Bacteria; kingdom Bacillati; phylum Bacillota; class Tissierellia; order Tissierellales; family Peptoniphilaceae; genus Anaerococcus; species Anaerococcus lactolyticus. The sequence goes on along the minus strand of NZ_JRMW01000033.1, from coordinate 88,574 downwards.
AAGTGCTTATGAAAAAATTGAAATTCCAGACGAATGGGTAAGTGCAAAGGATGAGATAAAGGAGGAAGTAAAACTACCTGACTTTATCAAAAATATTGTTAAGCCAATGGAAGAGCAAAAAGAAGATGAAATCCCTGTTTCTGCCTTTAAAGATATTGATAATGGTGCATGGGAAACAGCGACAACCCAATACGAAAAAAGAGGAGTAGCATTAAATGTACCTCAATGGCAAATAGATAAGTGTATCCAATGTAACCAATGTTCGTTTGTATGCCCACATGCTGTCATTAGACCATTTTTAGTAACAGAAGAAGAAAAAGTAAAGGCTCCAGCTGGTTTTGCAACAAAGAAGGCTATAGGTAAGGGACTAGAAGGTTACGATTTTAGAATCCAAATATCACCACTTGATTGCACAGGTTGTGGCAACTGTGCAGATGTATGTCCTGCTCCTCAAAAAGCTTTGATTATGAAACCTTTCGAAGAAGAAGTTGAAAAAGAGAAAGATAATTGGACTTACGCCCATGAAGTTGTGGGTTATAAAGAAAATGTCATGGATGATTCTTCGGTTAAAGGCAGTCAGTTTAAGAGACCTTTACTAGAATTTTCTGGTGCTTGTGCAGGATGTGGTGAAACTCCATACGCAACAGTTATAACCCAATTATTTGGAGATAGGATGTTGGTTGCTAATGCGTCCGGTTGTTCATCAATATGGGGAGCAAGTGCACCTTCAGTTTCTTATGCGAAAAATTGTGAGGGCAAGGGTCCGTCATGGGCAAACTCTTTGTTTGAAGATAACGCCGAGTATGGTTATGGCATGAAACTTGCAACAGAGTCAAATAAGTATCTATTAGAAGTATATATGAAAAACTTCCTAGGCTTAAACCTCGACACTCAATTTAATGAAGCCTTTAAAAAGTGGATTGAAAACAAAGATGATGTTAAAGGTTCAAAAGAAGCGACAGCTGAAATATTAAAACTAAAGAACGAAACTGTAGATTCTGAAAATGGACGTAGTCTATTAGAAAAAATATTTGATTTAAAAGATTATTTAATTAAAAAATCTGTATGGATTTTCGGTGGTGATGGTTGGTCTTATGATATTGGTTATGGTGGTGTAGACCATGTTTTAGCCAGTGGAGAAGACATAAATATCCTTGTTTTTGACACAGAAGTATATTCGAATACAGGTGGTCAATCTTCAAAAGCCACACCGCTTGCAGCAGTAGCTCAATTTGCAGCATCAGGTAAAAAAGTAAGAAAGAAAGACTTGGGTTTAATGCTATCCACATATGGTTATATTTATGTGGCACAAGTGGCCATGGGTGCAAATCAAAACCAATGTTTAAAGGCAATGAGAGAAGCAGAAAGCTATGATGGTCCATCAATCATAATTGCATATGCACCTTGTATCAATCATGGTATTAGAATTGGTATGGGTAAATCTCAATACAGAGAAAAACAAGCAGTTGAAGCTGGTTATTGGCATTTATGGAGATATGATCCAAGACTAGAAGATGAAGGAAAAAATCCATTCCAATTAGATTCTAAAGAGCCATCTGCATCTTTCCAAGAATTTATCCAAGGTGAAGTAAGGTATTCTTCACTTAAGAGGTCTTTTCCTGAAACAGCTGACGAGCTTTATGAAGAAGCAGAAAAAGCTGCGAAGGCAAGATACAATACCTATAAGAGACTTGCAGGAAAATAATTTCATAAAAGAAGCAGGCAGAAGCTTGCTTCTTTTTAAAATCTATTTAAAACTTTAGAGAAATAAAATTTTATACAGACTGCTCCTAAATACGAGCATATTTATTCATTTGCTTATGTTTTATAAATTATATAGCTTATGGAAATGGATGAATTTGGTTATTTATTAGACGGTTATAGATTGATAATAAATATGCTATATGAATAAAAAATGAAAATATTTTCTCCAAGTCTTGACAAAGAATGAAAATATAATTATACTAATAGTAGTGTTAACGATAATTGCTTATAATTATTTTAGGAGGTCTAGATGACAATTACTAGAGCAATGAAGACTATGGATGGTAACACAGCAGCAGCGCACGTTTCATATGCGTTTACTGATGTAGCTACAATATATCCTATCACACCTTCTTCACCAATGCCAGAAAGCGTAGACGTATGGGCAGCAAACGGACGCAAGAACTTATTTGGTCAAGAAGTTAAAGTTAAAGAGATGCAATCAGAAGCCGGCGCAGCAGGAGCTATGCATGGATCACTTGCAGCAGGAGCACTAACAAGTACATATACAGCAAGCCAGGGTCTATTATTAATGATTCCAAACATGTATAAGATTGCTGGAGAAAGATTACCAGGTGTTTTCCACGTTTCTGCAAGAACTATAGCAACTCACGCACTATCTATTTATGGTGACCATTCAGACGTTATGGCTGCTAGACAAACAGGTTGCGCTATGCTTGTATCAAACTCAGTTCAAGAAGTTATGGACTTATCTCCAGTAGCTCACTTAGCTGCTATTGAAGGTAGAATTCCTTTTATCAATTTCTTTGACGGATTTAGAACAAGTCACGAAATTCAAAAAGTTGAAGTTTGGGACTACAAAGACCTTGCTACAATGTTAGACTTCAAGGCTGTTGAAGAATTCAAGAACCATTCACTAAACCCAGAAAGACCAAAACACATGGGTACAGCTGAAAAGAATATCTTCTTCCAAAGAACAGAAGCAAGCAACACAGCTTATACAGATATCGTTGGTATAGTTGAAAACTATATGAACCAAATCAATGAAAAAATTGGAACAAACTATGGTTTATTCACATACTATGGTGCTGATGATGCAGAAAATATCATCATAGCTATGGGTTCTGTATGTCAAGCTGCTAGAGAAACAATTGATGTTCTTCTAAAAGAAGGCAGAAAAGTTGGTATGGTAGAAGTTCACCTATACAGACCATTCTCAAAAGAACACTTACTAAAAGCAATTCCTGCTACAGTTAAGAAAATAGCTGTTCTTGATAGAACAAAAGAAAAAGGCGCTGTAGGAAGCCCACTTTACCTTGATGTTAAAGCATGCTACTATGAAGAAGAAAAGAGACCATTAATCATTGGTGGTATCTTCGGTCTTTCATCAAAAGATACAATTCCAGCAGACATTAAGGCTGTTTATGACAACCTCGACAAAGATGAACCAAAACATGACTTCACATTATCAATCACTGATGATGTTACTAACAAATCACTTCCAAGAGATGATTTCAAAGTTAGACATGAAGGTACAAGCAGATGTAAATTCTGGGGATTCGGTTCTGATGGTACTGTAGGTGCTAACAAACAAGCTATCAAGATAATCGGTGATAATACAGACATGTATGCACAAGGTTATTTCGATTATGACTCTAAAAAATCAGGTGGTTTGACTGTATCTCACTTAAGATTTGGTAAAGAACCTATCCTATCAACATACCTATTAGACGAAGCTGACTTTATTTCTTGTTCAAAACAAGCTTATGTTAACCAATATGACCTATTAGCAGGTATTAAAGAAGGTGGTACTTTCTTATTAAATACTGTTTGGTCAGTTGAAGAACTTGAACAACACCTTCCAGCTAAGATGAAGAGAGTTCTTGCTGAAAAGAACATTGATTTCTATATCCTAGATGCAAGCCATATTGCTCAAAGCATCGGTCTTGGTGGAAGAACAAACATGATCATGCAATCAGCATTCTTCAACCTAACAAAAGTAATTCCAGTAGAAGACGCTGTTAGATACTTAAAAGAATCAATAGTTAAATCTTATGGTCATAAGGGTGAAGACATTGTAAACATGAACTACAATGCTGTTGATAAGGGTCTTGAAGCTCCAATTAAAGTTAACGTTCCAGCTGAATGGAAAGATGCAGTTGACGAAGTTAAAGAAGAAAAAGAACTACCAGATTTCATTAAAAACATCGTTAAACCAATGCTTGAACAAAAAGAAGATGACCTTCCAGTTTCTGCTTTTAAAGGCATCGAAAATGGTGAATTTGAATCAGGTACAACAGCTTACGAAAAGAGAGGTATAGCTCTTAACGTTCCTGAATGGCAAATAGATAATTGTATTCAATGTAACCAATGTTCTTACGTTTGCCCACACGCTGTAATTAGACCATTCTTAGTAACAGAAGAAGAAAAGGCTAATGCTCCTGAAGGCTTTGAAACTAAAAAAGCTATTGGTAAGGGCATGGACGGATTTACATTTAGGATTCAAGTATCTCCACTAGACTGTACAGGATGTGGTAACTGCGCTGACGTATGTCCAGCTCCAAAGAAAGCTCTTCTAATGAAACCTTTCGAAGAAGAAGTTGAAAAAGAAAAAGATCATTGGACATATGCTCATGAAGTTGTTGGCTACAAAGAAAATGTTATGGACGACATGACATTAAAGGGAAGCCAATTCAAACAACCATTATTCGAATTCTCTGGCGCATGTGCAGGTTGTGGTGAAACTCCATATGCTAAATTAATTACCCAATTATTTGGCGATAGAATGTATATAGCAAACGCTACTGGTTGTTCTTCAATCTGGGGAGCATCTGCACCAGCTATGTCATACACAAAGAACCTTGCAACAGGTAAGGGTCCAGCTTGGGGTAACTCATTATTTGAAGATGCTGCTGAATACGGATATGGTATGAAACTTGCAGCAGAAGCAAATACTCACTTACTTGAAGATAACATGACTAAGTTCCTAGAACTAGGTCTTGATTCTCAATATAACGAAGCATTCAAAGCATGGCTTGAAGGAAAAGATGATGTTAGAGCTTCTAAAGAAGCAACAGCAGCTATCTTAAATGTTAAAGAAGAAGTTGAAGGCGAAGATGCTAAGAAATATCTAAACAACATCCTTAAACTAAAAGACTACATGATTAAAAAATCTGTATGGATCTTTGGTGGTGACGGATGGAGTTACGATATAGGATTTGGTGGCGTTGATCACGTACTTGCAAGTGGTGAAAACATCAATATCTTCGTATTCGATACAGAAGTATATTCTAACACAGGTGGACAATCTTCTAAATCTACACCATTATCAGCAGTAGCACAATTTGCTGCATCTGGTAAAAAGGTAAGAAAGAAAGACCTTGGTCTAATGATGACTTCATATGGTTATGTATATGTAGCACAAGTTGCTATGGGCGCAAATCAAAACCAAACTCTAAAGGCTATTAAAGAAGCTGAAAGCTATGATGGACCATCTATCGTAATTGCTTACGCTCCATGTATTAACCACGGTATCAGAATTGGTATGGGTAAATCACAATACAGAGAAAAACAAGCCGTAGAAGCAGGTTACTGGCACTTATGGAGATTTGACCCAAGACTTGCTGAAGAGGGCAAAAATCCATTCCAATTAGACTCTAAAGAACCTACAGGATCATTCCAAGAATTCATCCAAGGTGAAGTAAGATATTCATCACTTAAGAGATCATTCCCAGAAACTGCTGATGAGCTTTATCAAGAAGCTGAAAAAGCAGCTAAGGAAAGATATGAATCTTACAAGAAATTAGCAAATAAATAATATAAGCAAGGAAAATCGCCATTCATTGGCGATTTTTTCTTTGCAAAAATACATAATTATTATATTAAATAAGAATATAATTAAAATAGAATTCAGATAGGTGGCAATAATTTATCAGACTTACAAATTTATGGTATAATAAAGTAAAACGAAGATTTATTATTAATACACTTTGGAGGTATTATGACGATCAGATATGTAAATAATTTAGGAAAAATAACAATCGATGATTCCGTTATTGCAAATATAGCTGTTGCAAGTGTTATGCAATCTTATGGGGTTGTAGGACTCGCATCAAGATCTGCTAGAGATGGGATATACAAGCTTCTTGGAGTAAATAACATGCAAAGAGGCGTTGAGGTTATAAGAAGAGACAATGGTACAGTTGCTATTTACATTTCTTTATTTTTAGAATATGGAATAAGAATACCTGTAGTATGCCAAAATATAATCGAAAATGTTAAATATAATATTGAGAAATCTTTGAATGTTAATGTTGCAGAAGTAAATATCTATGTTCAAGGAATCAATAGATAGGAGAAGTATGAAAGTAATTGATGCAAGTAAGCTCCAACAAATGGTCATTGGAGCCTATAAATATTTAGAAGAGAATAAGTCTCTTGTAGACGAATTAAATGTATTCCCTGTTCCTGATGGAGATACAGGTACAAATATGAATATGACCATGAAATCCGGTGTAGATAAAGTAAATCAAACAAGCGGATTAAGTGTTGAAGAAATAGCCAAAGCTCTTAGCCAAGGCACACTTATGGGTGCTAGGGGTAACTCTGGGGTTATCTTATCTCAACTTGTTAGAGGAATGTCTAAGACTCTCAAAGGTAAGGATGAGATTGGTGCTCTTGAAATAAGAGATATTTTTAAAAATGCAACAAAAACTGCCTATAAAGCTGTCATGCAGCCAACAGAAGGTACCATCCTTACTGTTGCTAGAAAGATGTCTGAAAAGGCAGAAGAAGCTTTTGATGAAAATAAAAATTTAGATGATTATCTTGTGGAGATCATAACTGAAGGTCAAATTGCTCTTGATAATACACCAAAACAACTTCCAGTTCTTAAGGAAGCTGGAGTAGTAGATTCTGGTGGACAAGGTCTGATGTTCCTACTTAGGGGTGCTCTTAATGCTCTTAATGGAGATATCGACAGAGATATTGACCTATCAAGTTCAGAAAGTGTAGAAGAAGGTTCCTATAAGATTTACTTCGAACTTTTAATAAAAGAAAATGACTTTGAAAAAATTAGTGACTCAATTGATTCTTTGTCAACAAATTTCGACTATGAATATAAAGATGGTCACCTAAAGGCAGAAGCTCGTTCTGAATATCCACAACAAATAATTTCGAAGATCCTAGTTGACGGTATTTTAGTAAAACTTGAAGTTGAAAATACTAAACCAGATATCGAAAATGCTGTAAAAGAGCCTGAAAAACTTAAAAAATACGGATTTATAGCTGTATCAAGGGGTGAAGGTTTTGATGAAATATTAAAGTCTATGAATATAGACAAAATTATTTCAGGAGGTCAAACTATGAACCCTTCTACAGAAGATATTTATAAAAATATCGAAGAAGTGGCAGCTGAAAATATAATTATTTTCCCAAACAATAAGAATATAATTATGGCTTCAAAACAGGCTTGCCAATTGACTGACAAAAATGCTATGGTTTTAGAAACAAGATCTATTCCAGAAACATTCACAGCTATGCTCGAGTTCGATGAAGATGAAGATTTAGAAGAGAATATTGAGAATATGGCAGATGCTATTAGTGATATGCACACAGTAGAAGTTTCTATTTCTATTAGAGACACAAGTGTTAATAATATTGAAATTAAGAAAGATGACTATATAGGCATCCTTGATGGAAAGATTGTGGCAACTACTTCTAATATTGAAGAAACAACTAGAGAGGCTATCAAAATTGCCGTTGATAAGGACGATGATATATCATTAGTAACCCTATATTATGGTGAGGAAGCTGATAAGAGAAAGGCAAAAGACCTTGTGAAGAAGCTTTCAAAAGACTATAAGGATATTGATATTGAGTTAGTCTTTGGCGGACAGCCAGTATATTATTATCAAGCTACACTTGAATAAGGATTTAACAAGCTTGAAAGGGATAGGCCCTAAAAAAGCCAAGGCTCTTTCAAAGCTAGATATATATACTGTTAGGGACCTATATTCTTACTATCCAAGGGAATACGAGGATAGAAGGATTAAAGCTAGCGTTTTAAAGGCAAGTCCAACTAGGTCTTATTATTTCGAATGGAAAGCTATTTCAAAAGCCTACGTAAAAAGATTAAAGAACATGATTGTTTCTTATATGTATTTTGCGGAAGGCGATTTTAAAAAAATCAGAGTCATTTGGTTTAATGATAGGTTTTCTATAAGAAAGATTAGATTAAACGAGACTTATAAGTTCTACACTAAAGTAGCTTATAAAAATGGTTACTATGAGTCAGTAAATCCTATTTTTGAAAATTTAGAAGGGGATATGATAGGGGCAATATACTCTATATATCCACTAGCTTCTGGTATCAGCCAAAAAAATCTGAATGCTTTTATCAAGGAAGCCTTAAAAGAATTTGATGTAAGAGAAGACATTTTATCAAAGTCACTAAAGGAAAGATTTAATCTTATGGATAGGGAAAAGGCACTTAAAGAAGTGCATTTTCCTAGTAATCTTCAAACCTTATTCAAAGCAAAAACAGACATAAAAATTGGTGATTTATTAAAAGAATTAATTTTTTTAGATTATCTCGGAAAACTTCAAAGAAATAAACAAGATATAAGTTTAAAATATGATTTGAAAGAAATATTAGCCAAACTTTCTTTTTCCCTAACAAGGTCTCAACTAAGGTCATTGAAGGAAATTTTAGAAGATTCTGATAAAGATATTTCGATGAATAGACTTTTAATAGGAGATGTTGGTTCTGGTAAAACTATTGTGGCCATGGTTTCAATGCTAGTTTTTGGATTAAACTCTTATCAAGCAGCCATGATGGTACCGACAGAGGTGCTTGCTATCCAACAGTATGAAAAATATAAGGATTTTATTGGAGGATTTGGACTAAAGCTTGCTCTTTTAACTGGTTCTTCCAAGAATAAAGAAGAAATTAAAGAAGGTCTTCGAGACGGCACTATTGATATGGCAGTCGGTACTCATGCCCTAATAGAAGAAGACGTGAAATTTAGGAATTTAAGACTTGTTGTAAATGATGAACAGCACAGGTTTGGTGTAAGGCAAAGGCAGGAATTGGCAAAGAAAGGTATTGATGCTAACTACCTAACAATGACAGCTACACCCATTCCACGAACTTTAAGTCTTAGAATAAATAAGATGTTGGATCTAAGTATAATCAACGAACTTCCTAAAGGCAGGGCTAGCATTATAACAAGTATTGTCAATGAAGACCACCAGGAAATTCTTTTTGAAAATATAAAAGAAGGTCTAAAAGCTGGTAGGCAAGTTTATGTTGTTAGCAACAATATTGATGCAGAGGATACTAATTCTGTAGAAAATCTTTATAAAAAATATAAGAAAATCTTTAAGACTCATCGAATAGAAAAACTTCACGGAAAACTTAAGGCGAGTCTTAAGGAAGAAATTTTAAAAAAGTTTAATAACCATGAAATTGATATTTTGATTTCTACGACAGTCATTGAAGTAGGAATAGATGTGGCAAATGCAAATACGATGGTTATTTATAATTCTAATAATTTTGGCTTATCCCAACTTCACCAATTGAGAGGTAGAGTTGGCAGGGGAGAATATGATTCTTATTGCTACTTAGTTAGTAAAGATGTTAATCCTAAAAGTAAGCTAAAAATTCTAGTAGATTCTAATGATGGTTTTGAAATATCACAAAAAGACTATGAACTGAGAGGTGGGGGCAAGATATTATCCCTCATCCAACACGGGAAAAATCTTTCTGAGATTGAATTTTTAAATATGACTGAGGAAGAAACGAATAAAACCTTCGAAATATTTGATTACCTAAAAGAAAATTCTTATAATGGTGTTAATTTAGAATTTATAAGAGATTATTTTGATGAAGATAAGGATATTATATTAAATTGATGAAAGTAGTAGCAGGAAAATATAAAGGATACAATCTATTGAGTCCCAAGTCTAAGACTTCTAGGCCAACCGACAATAAAGTTAAAGAAGCTATCTTTGATATGCTTTATCCTTACAAAAATAGTTTTAGGGCCTTAGATCTTTTCTCTGGCACCGGTCAAATGGGGATAGAGTTTTTATCTAGGGGAGCTGATGAAGTTTACTTTAACGAAAAAAATTATTCTAATTTTTCCATCCTTAATCAAAATCTAGATAAGGTTGATAGGCAAAGAGTTTATGCTTCAAAGATGGATTTTATAAGGTGTTTGAAAGATTTGTCAGAAAAAGGTTTGGATTTTGACTATATTTTTTTAGACCCACCCTATGAGACAGACTTTATAGACAAGGCTTTATTTTATATTTTAGAGTATGACTTATTAAGTGAAGATGGTATAGTTATTACTGAATCAAGTAAAGATATAGATTTTTCTGATAAGTATAACTTAAATATTTTGAAAGATAAATCTTATGGAAGGAAATTTATAAAATTTTATACAAAATGAAAGTAATTTACCCAGGTAGCTTCGATCCCCTTACAAAGGGTCATATGGACATTATCAAAAGACTGAGTAGTATGTTTGATGAAGTGATTGTAGCTATATTAAATAACGAAAACAAATGTTCTCTATTTACTGTTGATGAAAGAAAAGATATAATAAAAGAGGAAATTAGAGACGAAAAGCTATCTAACACATACATATATTCCTTCGATGGACTATTAGTAAAATTTGCACAAGATCATGATGTCAAGCTAATAGCTAGGGGATTAAGGGGTGTTACAGATTATGAATATGAAAAGGATATTGCTAGAGTTAATTCAACTCTTTATGAGGGACTTGAGACAATTTTTCTACTAAGTAATCCTACTTATTCATTTGTTAGTTCGAGTGGTGTTAGAGAAATAGCTGCTTTTAAAGGTGATGTGTCAGCGTTTGTAAGTCCAAGCGTTGAGAAAAAAATTAAAGAAAAATTTAACTATTAGGAGGAAACATGGCAAACAAAATTACTGATCTTATTCTTGAGATGGAAGATATAATGGACGAGGCAAGCTCTGTACCTTTCTCTAAGAAAATCGCAGTAGATCCTGATGAGATTTATGAGATTTTAAATGAAATGAAAGATTCCCTACCTGAAGAAATCAAGCAAGCTCAATGGGTAACTGATGAAAAAGATAGGATTCTGTCTGAAGCAAGCAGTGAAGCAAGCAATAGACTTAGCCAAGCTGAAGGCGAAATTAAAAATTTTAAAGAACAAGCTAAGAGCCAATACCAAAAAATGGTAAGCGAACATGAACTTACCCAACAAGCAAGAAAAGAAGCTGATAGGATTTTACAAGAAGCTGCAGCTGAAGCTAAAAATATAAGACAACAATCCTATGACTATATTGACAGACTTTTCACTGGTTCAATAGATAACTTTGGTCAACTTGTTCAACAACTTGAAAAAAATAGAGATAAAATTTTAGAAAATAGATAAAAATAAGACCTATCAATCGATAGGTCTATTATTGTGCACAAAATCATAATCAATATCTCGATTAATACCGAGGCTATAGAGGTTTGATGCTTCTATCATTTTTTTATGAATTAGAAGATTATTAGAATCTAGCTTAGAGATGTCTTTTTTATTAATCACAAGCTTGAGATTTTCTGATAATTTTTTAAAAATCTGACTCGCATTTTCATTGTAGGCGAGAATTTTTATGAAAGAAATATCAATGTCATTTAAATTTTCGGTATTAGCTAAGATATAATTTAATATTATTCTTTTTATCCTTGACCTCGTATATCTCAACGATGTAGCCTCGTCTAAGAAAGATTTATAAGAAAGATTTCTTCTTGCTAACCTATAAAGATAGTTATCGATACCTTCTTCAAAACCTAATATAGTAGTCATAGGAGATTTTTCTATTAGAATTTTGTACCTAAATATCTTGTATATATAATCTTCATCAAAATCTTGGTAGGTGTTTCTAAAATCAATAAGTTTTTCAAAGGAAATAGCTGGCATTAGCTTATAAATTTCTGAATCTAAATTATTTCTAATCGCAGTCGATGATGCAAAACATTCGTCGTAGATTAATTTATCTTTGTTAGCAGTTTTGATTCTTTTAATAGGGTAAGGTTTTATTTTTGAATTTATTTTATTAATAGCCCTTAAGTATTCAAGAGCCAATATATTATTAGATGAAACAAAGTCGCGTCCGACAAGCTCATTAATTATGAGGTTATATGCTTTAGGATAAGATAGCCCTTCCTTTAAAAGACTTTTTATCTTTCCATCAATAGAATTTTGATTTTCAATGATTTTCCTAGCTCCTTGGAGAAAGTCATCTGGGCTAATGTTTTCAATGCCAAAAACTAAGTAGTCAATATTCATTTTATCTAAAATAACAATTGATTTCAAAGCAAAAAATTCAGCAGCTTGCAAGCTTACAAAACTTGGCATTTCGACCACAAGGTCAAAGCCAGATTTAATAGCCACATAGGCTCTTAAATACTTATCCATAATGCTGGCATCACCTCTTTGGATGAAGTCGCCACTCATAATTGAGATATGTAAATCTGTATTTAATTGGATTTTGGCTTGATCTAATAAAAATTTATGCCCGTTGTGAAAGGGATTAAATTCTGAAATAATTCCTAAGCTTTTCATAAAGACTCCTTGAGTGTATTATACTTATATTTATAAAAGTATGCATAGGGATGAAAACCACATGAAAATAGTTTTATATTTATGAATAAAATTTTCAATTAAGGGCTAAATATGGTATAATAATTAAAGAAATATCAACTAGGAGGAATTATGATTTCAGCAAATGATTTAAGAAAAGGTGTAACTTTCGTATACGATAATGATGTATATCAAGTTGTCGATTTCCAACACGTTAAACCAGGCAAGGGAGCTGCTTTTGTAAGAGCTAAAATTAGGTCTGTTATGAACGGCGGAGCAAAAGATGTAACCTTTAACCCAAGTGAAAAATTTGAAAATGCAGTTATTTCTACAAAAGAAATGCAATATTTATACAATGACGGTCAATTGTATTATTTTATGGACCCAGAAAGTTTCGAACAAATTGGAATCGAAGAAGACAATGTTAAGGATGCTATTATCTATGTAAGAGAAAATGATACAGTTCTTATTAAATTTTACCAAGGTAAGCCATTCTCTATTGATCCACAAAACTTTGTTGAACTTCAGGTAGTAAAAACAGAGCCAGGTGTTAAGGGAGATACTGCTACTAACGTTACAAAACCAGCTACAGTTGAAACTGGAGCAGTAATCAACGTGCCAATATTTGTAAACGAAGGCGATGTAATTAAAATAGATACAAGAAGTGGTGAATACCTATCAAGAGTTTAGGAGTAGATAATGTCAAGTAATTTCAAAGACGGTTCTGTGAAGATTGCAGATGAGGTTTTAGATCAAATCGCAATCCAAGCGGCTAATGACGTTTATGGAGTATATGAAGAAAATTCTGATGAAGGATTTATTCATTCACTAGGAACTAGGACAAATAAATCATCAATTAGAAATGTTGATGGTCACCTTGTTATAGATTTAGATCTTTCTTTGGATAAAAATGTTAATGTTAGGAAAACAGTTAAAAAAATTCAAGAAAATGTTAAAAATGTTGTTGAAACTATGACTGGACTTAATGTTAGCAAGATTAATGTTAATATAAGCAAACTAGAAATCTAATGAAAAGAACTGATCAAAGAGAATGGGTTTTTAAACTTATTTTTCAAGACACAATAAATAAAATCGAAGATACTAAAGATTTATTATCCAACCACAAGCTAAGTGAGGATGAGACTTTTATTGTTGAATCTATTAATTCTTATAAGAAAAATTTTGAAAAGATTGATAAGATTTTACAAGACAATGCACCAAAAGGTATGCCAAAGCTTAGTAGGGTGGTTAAGTCGATAATTTATTTATCCATCAATGAAATATATTTTCTTGATATACCTGTTTCTGTTTCAATAAATGAAGCTGTAAATATTGCCAAAAAGTTTTCTAATGAAGACGACTATAAGATAGTTAATTTGATCCTTGGCAATATTGTAAGAAATGAAAATAAATGAGAAAACCCTTAAGTGTTAAGCAATTTAATGAATATATAAAATCGAATATTAAACATGACCCAATCTTTCAAAGAATAAATTTAATAGGTGAACTTTGCAATATTAGAATTAACAATTATCATTTATATTTTTCCTTAAAGGAAGGCAATGATTTAATAGATGCTGTTATTTACTATTACGAAGATAAGGAAATAAGTTTTGATTTTAGCCCTGGTAAAGAAGTAATTATTAAGGGAAATCTTTCTTTTAATAATTACTCTTCAAAGCTTGTTATTATTGTAAATGAAGTTGAGGATGTCGGTATTTCAAAAGAATTTTTAGAATTTCTCAAAATGAAAGAGGAATTTAAGTCAAAGGGCTACTTTGAAAAGGAAAACAAAAAGCCGATACCAAAACTTGTTAAAAAAATAGGGTTAATAACATCTAAAGACGGAGCTGCTATTATGGATTTTCTTGCCATGATAAACAGCAAGGCTAATGATATACATATTTATCTAGATCCTGTAAAGGTTCAAGGTGATGACGCAGAAGTTTTGATTGCAAATGCTATCAGAACTTTAGATAATCTTAGCTTGGATGTAATTGTTATCACCAGGGGTGGGGGCTCTAATGAAGATTTATCAAGCTTTAACAAGAGAAAAATTATTGAAGCTGTATTTGCAGCAAAAACCCCAATTATCTCAGCTATTGGTCATAACATAGATACGACTTTAATTGACTACACAAGTGATTTAAGCCTGCAAACACCAACTGAGGTGGGGTCATATTTGATTAGTGATTATGTAGATTACGAAAAAAAGATAATTAACAAATTTGATAAGGCTGAGTCATTAATTAAAAACACAATAGTTATGACTGAACTTAAGCTTAAGGTATTAGATGCTAAAATAAAAAAATCTTCACCAGCTAAGCTAACTGAGGATAAAATAAATGCACTTAGTTCGCTAAACCAAGAGATCAACAAGGCTATAAAAAATGTTTTCAGCTACAATGAAAATAAGTTTAAGAATTTGGCAATCAAACTGGATTATGTAGAAAAATTAATTGATGTTAGAAAACAACATTTTGAAATAAAATTTGATGGGAAAAACGTCTATTCTGCACACAGCTTAACTGAAGGAGATCAAATAGAATTGATATTTGTTGATGGAAAATTAAAGGCAAGGATTATTAATGGATAAATCTTTCGAAGACCAATACAAAAAAATCGAAGAAATTTTAGATGAAATTGAAAATAATAAGGATAATCTAGATGAAGCAATCAAGCTTTATGACAAAGCTAAAAATATGTATAAGGACCTTGAAGAAAAGTTAGAAGACTTTAGAGCCAAGGTGGAAGTTATAGGAAATGATGAATAAAGAAAAATTTTTGGAAAGTCTCAGTTTAGATAAGAAGATTATTGACAGGGAAATTCAATCATACTTTAATCCTAAAAATAAACTTGAAGAGGCTATGGTCTATGCAACAGATGGTGGTAAGAGGATAAGAGCATTCTTATACCTAGAAACAAAGAAAATGTTTTCACAAAACATTAGCGAATTGGACTATAAACTCGCTATGTCAATCGAATTTATCCATGCCTATTCTTTAGTCCATGATGACCTACCTGCAATGGATGATGATGATTATAGGAGAGGAAAGGAAAGTGTTCATAAAAAGTTTGGTGAAGATATTGGTATCCTTACCGGAGATTCCTTACTAAATGAAGCGGCACTTGTACTTTTTGATATAGGTATTAAAGATTCTTCATATCTAAAGGCTTCGTCTTATATTCTAGAAAGAGCATCAAGATATGGAATGATTGAAGGACAAGTCATGGATTTAAGAAGAGAGTCGACTTATGATTTATCCTATCTTTTAGAAGTATATAAGAAAAAAACATCAGACTTATTTAAGGCGGCATGCCTAGCAGCAGCTTTAACTAGCAACGAGACTGAAGATACTTATAGAAAAATCGAGGTATTTGCAGAAAATCTTGGACTCGCCTTTCAAATCCAAGATGATTTACTCGAGGATACTTACAAAGATGAACTTAATATTCTAAATGTAATGGAAAAACAGGATGCTATTAAACTTTTAGATGAAGTCGATAATAATGCAAGAAACTCTATTAGAGATTTTAAAAATAATGAAGTTTTATCATATTTAATTGATTACTTATCAAGTCGAAGTTATTAGGGGAAATTATGAAAAAATACACTAGACAAAGATTAATATTAGATATTATTCAAAACAATGACGTCAGAACCCAAAGCCAACTTTCTGAAATCTTGAAATCCCAAGGGGTAAATGCGACTCAAGCAACAATTTCTAGGGATATAAAAGAGTTAAGAATTTCAAAGGTGCAAAGTGATGATTATGAGTACAAATATACTGTCGTAGATGCTGTTTATGATACTTTAACAGAAAGAATTGAAAAGATTTTTAAGGAAGCGGTACTATCTGTAGAAATTTCTGCTCAACTTATAGTGATTAAAACCATATCATATTGCGCAACTGTATGTGGACAATATATTACCAATGCCAAATTAGATAATGTGGGTGGTATGGTTACCGGAATAGACACTATATTTATAACACCTAAAGACTTTGAATCAATTGAAAATCTTGTTGAAGATATAAGGGCACTTGTTAAATAATGCTTGCGGAGCTTTATATAGATAATTTTATTATTATCAAAAAAGATCATATATTTTTTGAAGATAAGTTTAATGTCTTGACAGGTGAAACAGGTTCAGGAAAATCTATAATCCTTGAAGCGATTAATTTACTTTTAGGCAAAAGAGCCAGTAAGGATATTATTGGCAATTTTAAAGATCAAAGTATCATAGAAGCTGTTTTTTTACTAAAGGATGATTTGATACAAAAATTAACAAATCTAGGTATTAGTTTTGATGATGATAAACTTATTATTACTAGAAATATTGGGAAAAACACTTCAAGCATTAGAATTAATGGTAGACTTTCAAATATTAATATTCTAAAAGAAATAAGTGATGATTTGATTGATGTCTATAAGCAAGGTGACTCAAATATCTATATGAATAAGGCTAATTATATCGACCTTATAGATTCATATCAAAATGATGGCAAAACAAAAGACATCCGAAGCAAGTTGGCAAGTTTATTTAAGGAAAAAAACGACTACTTAAGACGATTTAAAGATTTTGATTTATCCGATGAAGAATTAAGTAGGGAAAGAGATTTGTTGAACTATCAAATTGATGAGATTGATAGTATTGATTTATTTAATCTTGATGAGGAAGAAATTGAAAGTGAGTATAAGAGACTTACTAATATTTCAAGTTTGAAAGACGGTTACTACAGGATGCTTGAACTACTAGATTCAAGTGATTATGAGATAGCATCAGCAAGCAAACTTCTAAATGAAGCTGCTTCAAATATATCCGAATTCATTACTATAGATAAAAAATCTTCTGACCTTTATAACAGGTTAGTAGCCTTATCGGATGAACTTGACGACATTTATTCGCAAGCAGATTCCTATGTAGATTTTCTATCAACAGATCCTGAAAAACTGGAAGCATTGGAAGATTTAAATAAAAAACTTTTTGACTTAAAAAGAAAATACGGCAACAACATTGATGACATCAAGGCTTATTATGACTCGATGAAAGAAAGGCTGAGTGAGTTAGATCAAATTGATGATTTAAGGAATAATCTTACTAATATTTTATCAGATATTGATAATAAGATTATGAAATATTCGGAAGAAATTCACGAGATAAGAATAAATAAAATAAAGAGCCTAGAAAAATCATTGAACAAAGAAATAGTGGAATTAAATATAAAAAATGGTAAGTTTAAAGTCGGTATTAATAAAAAAGAAAACATCGATAAAACTGGTTTCGATGATGTTGATTTCTTAATAAGAACAAATAAAGGTGAGAGTTTGACATCTTTAACAAAAACTGCATCTGGAGGAGAAATCTCCAGGATAATGTTAGCATTTAAAGACGTTTTTGCTAGTTTTGATGAGATAGACACAATGATTTTTGATGAAATTGATACTGGTATAAGTGGTAGGACTGCACAGATTGTCGGAGAAAAAATACTAGACCTTTCTAGTAAAAGACAGATTATAGCCATAAGTCACTTGCCACAGATAGCTTCCCTTGCCAATAACCATATATTAATCAGCAAGGAAGATGATGGAAATTATACAATATCAAGTTCCAAAAATATAAAAGAAGACGAGAGAACTCTTGAAATTGCTAGATTAATTGGTGGAGTTGACATTACACAAACTACTATTAAATCAGCCAGAGAAATTTTGAAAATGGCGGAGGATCTAAGAAATGAATGAAGAAAAGTTATATGAAAAAACAATAAAGTCAGATACTATTTATGACGGTAAAATTCTTAAGCTCAGGGTGGAAACTGTTGAACTTGAAAATAAGAGATATTCTAAGAGGGAAATAGTCGACCACCAAAAAGGAGTTGGTATTATCGCTTTTGATGGTCCTGATAAGATATGGATGGTTCGTCAATATAGGAAGGCTATCGATAAGGTAACTCTAGAAATTCCTGCAGGTCTTGTGGACCCAGGTGAACTTCCAATTGAAACTGCAAAAAGAGAACTCCAAGAAGAAGTGGGATTTTTCCCTCAGAAAGTAACTTATCTATTCGATATGCACGCTTCACCTGGTTTTACAAACGATAAATTATCTTTTTTCGTTGCTGAAGATTTAGTAGAATCTCCATTAGACTTAGACGAGGATGAAAATTTGATGAGTAAATCATATTTATTAACTGATTTATATCAGATGATTGAAAATGGTGAAATAACTGACGCTAAGACAATTATTGCAATTTTTTATGCTCTAAGAAGGATAAATGAAGCTTAATATAAAACTTGAAGATTTTGAGGGCCCTTTTGAGCTATTGTTAAAACTGATTGATAGGGAAAAAATTGACATATATGACGTAAAAATAGAAGAGATTACAGCTCCATTTTTAGAGGAAATGGCAAAAATGGATATTGATATTTCTATGCTATCTGAATTTATATATACATCTTCAATTCTATTGACAATTAAGGCAAACAAACTCTTGCCAAAACCTGAAAATGAAGGGCTAGAAGAAGATTTTCTTTCTTATCTTATTGAATATAAAAAAATAAAATCTGTTCAAGATGATTTTAAATTTTTAGAAGATGAAGCTAGGAAAATTCATTCAAAATATCAAGAAGATCTCTCAACTTATCAAAAAGATAATTTAATCATATCTCAAGATGTCGATATTCTTTCTAATGAATTTTCAAAGTTACTAAGAAGACTTGCGATAGAAAAAAAGAGCGAAGAGAAAATTTTTGAGCAAGTTAAGATACCGGATGTTAATTCATATTTGATAAGTCTTAGGAAGACCCTAAACTTTTCTAAAGAATTAAACTTGGTTGATATTACCAAAAGAATTAATTCAAAAGCTGAGTGTATTGCAACTTTCCTAGCCTTATTAGAAATGGTAAGGCTAAATGAAATATATATTAAACAAATAGATATGAACTCATTTAAGATTATTAAGAGGGTTAAATGACGGAAGACTACTTAAAAGGTCTCATTGAAGAGGTCTTATATATATGGGCTGAACCTATAAGTATTGATGAAATTAGTAAAATTTTATATGACTTGCCTAAGGCTGATATAAAAAAATGCCTAGATGAGATGATTGATGAAAGAAAAGACAGGCAAACTGGTCTTGTTATAAGAAATTTTAACAATTCTTTCCAATTTACAACTAGGAAGGCTAGCGATAAGTATTTTGAATCACTTCTTTCAAAGTCAGATAAAAAACTAACAAATTCAACCCTAGAGACTTTATCAATAATAGCTTATAAGCAGCCAATAACAAGAGTTGAGATAGATAAAATCAGAGGGGTTAATTCTCAATCAACTATTGATTCGCTTTTAGAAAAAAAATTAATTACAGAAAAAGGAAGGCTCGATAAAATAGGCAAGCCAATTATCTATGTAACAACTGATAACTTTTTGCAATATTTTAATTTGAATTCTTTGGATGACTTGCCTGAAATAAGGATAGAGAAAAATGAGGATTAATAAATTTATTGCTCATGCTGGTTACACTTCAAGGAGAAAGGCTGACGAGCTGATTCTAAAGGGCAAGGTAAAAATTAATGATGAAGTAATCTTAGAACCAGGAATTGATGTTTGTGATGATGATAGGGTTGAAGTAGAAGGTAAAGTTTTATCGATCGAAAAGAAGTTTTATATAAAATTGTATAAGCCAGTAGGCTTTATAACATCGAATTTTGATCCCTATAATGAAAAAGACTTAAATGACTTAGTTGATATTGATAAGAGGTTTTTTGCTGCAGGCAGGTTAGATAAGGATAGTGAAGGACTTTTAATAATAACAAATGACGGCGAATTTACCAACAATCTAATCCATCCTAAATACAAACTTGATAAGGAATACATAGTTAAAGTCGATAAAAAACTTAAGGACTATCAAGAAAAGCAATTTGCACAAGGCCTTGATTTAGGCAATGGTGAAAAAACATCTGATGCTAAAATCGAATATTTGGAAAATAACACTTACAGGGTTATAATCCATCAGGGATACAATAGACAGATAAGAAGGATGTTTAAGGTTTTCGGAATAAAAGTTGTAAGTCTAAAAAGAATAAGGATAGGGAAGATTAGCCTATCAAATCTTAAGGAAAAAGAATACAGATATTTTAATGAAGAGGAATTAAAATTTGTAGAAGAAATTAGAAGATAGGTGACTATCTTTTTTTGTGGGATAAATATGAAAAAAATTGGGATAATTGGTGCAGGCCCTGCGGGGTTGATGGCTGCTATAAGAGCAAAGAATGAAAATAATATAGTTACAGTTTTTGAAACTAATGAGAAAATTGGTAAAAAACTCCTCATGACTGGTGGTGGCAGATGTAACATTACGAATGCTGCTTACTATCAAGATTTCTTAGATAATGTCGTTACAAATAAGAAATTTATTTATTCTGCCTTTACGAATTTTGATAATTTTTCTATGATTGATTTTTTAAATAAAAATGGGATAGAAACAATCATAGAGGAAGATGGTAGAGTTTTTCCGAAATCTGAGAAGGCGATAGATATTGTAAAGTTTTTTGAAGCTAAGCTTAAAGAGAAGTCTATAAATCTTATAACTAATACAAAAATTAATAAGGTATATAAGGATAAAAATTTTTATCTCACCGATCAAAATGGAAAAACCTACGAATTTGATTATTTAATTATAGCTACAGGTGGAAAATCTTACCCTAAAACAGGCTCTGATGGAATTGGTTATAAACTTGCAAGAAAGTTAGGGCATGAAATCATTGAGCCTAAAGCGGTTCTTGTACCTATATTTATAAAGGACAAGATAAATTTTAAAGCCCAGTCTTTTAGGAATATAAAAATAAATATATTAACAGATAAAGATAATGTTTCAGTCGAAGGTGATCTTCTTATTAATGCTAATTTCTTAACTGGACCTGCTGCGCTTAAGGCAAGTTCTTATATGAGAGATAAAAAAATAAGCAAGGTGTCTATAGATTTTTATCCAAATCTAACTTATAATGATTTAGATAAGCAAATTCTAAATTTACTGGGTGAAAACTCGAAGAAAAGTGTTGGAAACGCATTAAAGACCCTTTTAAATCCATATTTACTTGATGAAATATTTAGACGAAATAATTTGAATTTAGGAAAAAAATCAAGTGAATTTACAAAAGAAGATAGAAAATCATTGATTGAAAAAATTAAAGATTTTGATCTTGAATTTGATAGACTAGGGTCGTTTGAATCTGCAGTTGTAACTAGAGGCGGAATAGATGTAACTAAGTTAAATCCAAAAAATATGCAATCAAAATTAGTAGAGGGTTTATTTTTTGCAGGCGAAATCCTGGATATAGATTGTCTTACAGGTGGTTTTAATTTACAAATTTGTTTTAGCACAGCATATTCAGCCGGGACTTACATTAAGGAGAACACATGACATATATAATAGCAATTGATGGCCCAAGTGGATCTGGAAAATCAACCGTATCAGAAATCTTGGCAAAAAAATTAAATATTGAATACTTAAATACAGGCCTTATGTATAGGGCTGTTACAAAGTATTTTCTTGATAAGGGCTTTGGAGAAAATACTGATGACAAAATTTTAAAAGACTTATTAGATGAAATCACAATTGACTTTAGAGACAACAAACTGTTTTTAAATGATGAAGATGTCACTGATAGATTGAGGAATGATCAAGTTACAGCTAATGTTTCTTGGGTCTCCGCTAGAGATTATGTAAGGGAAAAAATGGTAGACCTACAAAGAAAAATTGCAGAAAACACTTCATTTATTCTTGATGGTAGGGATATCGGAAGTGTGGTTTTCCCTGATGCAAAATATAAATTTTATCTAACTGCTTCTGCGTTAACAAGAGCTAAAAGACGTTTTGACCAAGGCGAATCTGATATGACAATAGATGAAATAGAAAAAGCAATAATAAAAAGAGATGACTATGACTCAAACAGAAAAGTTTCACCTTTGAAAGTTGCCGAAGGCGCCATTGTCGTTGATAGCTCAAACTTAAATATTGACCAAACAGTTAATGAAATCTTATCTTTAATGGAGAAAAATGATGTTTTATAGGGTTGTTGTCGCCATATTGAGGGTCTTATTTTTTCCTTTTTATAGGGTAAGAGTCAATGGCAGGGAAAATATTCCTGAAAAGACCGATATAATTGCTTGTGCGAACCATTGGTCTAACCTTGACCCTTTTTTTCTAGCCCTTAATCTCCCCATAAAGTTTAACTTTATGGCCAAAAAAGAACTTTTTGAAATACCAGTCTTAAGAAATATTTTAAAAGCGGCTGGCGTTTTTCCCATAGACCGAAAGGGAAATGATTTAAAAGCTCTTAGATATGCAATTGGACTCATAAAAGATGGCAAAACTCTTGGCATTTTCCCTGAGGGAACTAGGGTAAAGAAAATATCAAGGGAAAATATGCACGAAGGAATTGGGTTCATCGCTCTAAAAGCAAAGGCAGATATCCTACCTATTGAAATAGTAACAAGTTATAAATTATTTTCTAGTGTTGATATTTATGTCAAAGAGCCTATTGCTATTGAAAAATATGCTGACATTAAAAATAAAGAGGCAATGAAGATGATTAGCGATGAGGTATTCTATGCCATATATGACCATAGAGATATAATAGAAAGTGAAAAAAATGGAAATAATAATTGCTGAAAATTCAGGTTTTTGCTTTGGTGTAAAAAGAAGCGTAGAACTTGCAGA
Source organism: Anaerococcus lactolyticus S7-1-13 (assembly GCF_000758765.1). Lineage (NCBI taxonomy): Bacteria > Bacillati > Bacillota > Tissierellia > Tissierellales > Peptoniphilaceae > Anaerococcus > Anaerococcus lactolyticus. The sequence goes on along the minus strand of NZ_JRMW01000033.1, from coordinate 65,504 downwards.
AAAAGCTTTGGATAGTAATAAAACTGTTTACTGCTTGGGTCCCTTAATCCATAATCCTCAACTTGTCGAATCTTTTAGCAAAAGAGGACTTACTGTGATTGACCATGATGAAGCTTTGAATATAAAAGATAGCTTGATTGTGATAAGAGCTCATGGTGAGGATAAAAATTTTAAAGATAAGCTAATCGAAAATGGAAATGAACTTTACGATGCGACTTGTCCAGTCCTAAATAGTATTTATAAAAAAATTATTCAAAAGGAAAAAGATGGTTACCAGGTTATAATTGTAGGTGATAATACACATCCTGAAATAATTGCTATGGACTCTTGCATAAAACATGGTATAGTAGTTAAAGATGAGACTGAAGCAAAAAATATTAAGAATTACGATAAGCTATATGTGGTAAGCCAAACTACAAATAGGTTAGAGTTTTTCAGAAATATTGCTAACAAGTTAGAAGAAAATAATGATAGTGTAGTAATAGAAAACACAATTTGCAATGCTACAAAATTAAGGCAGGACTCTGCTAAAAAACTGGCAAGTCAAGTGGATTGCATGATTGTTGTTGGTGGTTTTAATAGTTCTAATACGAATAAGCTATACCAAGTAGCTAGTATGTTTTGTAAAAATGTTTTTAGGATTGAAACTGTTAAAGATCTACCTTTGCAAAAGCTCTCTAAATTTAAAAAATTAGGAATAATCGCAGGAGCGTCTACGCCTGAGTCGATTATCGAGGAGGTAGTAAGTAGTATGGATGAATTCACAAAAGAAGAATTTATGAACAGTCTGGAGAATAGTTTAAGAAAGATTTACCCAAAAGAGGTAATCACAGGTACAGTAATCAACGTTAAAGATGATGAAGTATTTGTTGACATTCAATATCGTGCAGATGGTATTGTTAAACTAGATGAAATGACTGAAGAAGAACAAAAAGATCCAAAAAACAGTTTTGAAGTTGGTGCTGACATCGATGTTTACGTAATTAAACTAGATGATGGTGAGGGTAATGTTTCCCTTTCTACAAGAAGAGTAGAAGGAATGAAAGCTTGGAAAGAACTATCTGATAAATTTGAAAATGAAGAATTAGTTCATGGTAAAGTTATAAGCTTTAATAAGGGAGGCCTTACTGTTGAAGTTAATGGCGTCAATGGTTTCGTACCAGCTAGCCAAATAGCAACATACTTTGTTAAAAATTTAAAGAAATTCGTTGGTGAAGAATGGGATCTTAAGATCATAAGCATCGATGAAAGAAAAAATAGACTTGTTTTATCTAGAAAAGATGTATTAGAAGCAGAGCTAGATGACCTTTGGGATGAGCTTGAAGAAGGTCAAGTAGTTAAGGGTAAGGTAGCAAGACTTACAGATTTTGGTGCATTCGTAGAAGTTAATGGTCTTGATGGTCTACTTCACGTTTCTGATATAGCTTGGACAAGAGTTGAACATCCATCAGATGTTTTGAATGTTGGCGATGAAATCGAAGTTAAGATTTTAAAACTAAACAAAGAGAAAAACAGAATCTCTCTTGGTCGTAAACAACTTATCGAAAAACCATTTGAAAAATTTGTAAACGAACACCAAGTTGGTGACGTTGTTGAAGGTAAGGTTGTAAACTTACTTGATTTTGGTGCTTTTGTTGAAGTTGCTGACGGTGTTGAAGGACTTGTACACGTTTCAGAAATTTCTTGGGACCACGTGGAAAAACCATCAGATGAATTAAACGTTGGTGATACAATTGAAGTTAAGATTATTTCAATTGACAAGGATGAAGAAAAGGTTGGACTTTCAATTAAGGCTCTTAAAGAAGCTCCAGAAAGACCAGAAAGAAAACCAAGACCACAAGCTAAAACAAATGACAAACCAAGAAGAAAAGTTGAAAGAGATAATTCAATAGCTTTCGGTGATGATGATTTAAATAATAACCTTGGTGATATGCTAGCACAAGCTTTATCAGCACAAGGATCAGATGATTTATTAGGATCAATCGAAGAAGACGCTGAGTAAAATTAGAATCAAAAGGAGATGACTTAGATCATCTCTTTTTTTACTTAAGGAGTAGCATGGTAAGTAAGAAACTAGAAAAATATAAAGATTATTTTAAGGGAAAAACCTATAATATCACGACATTCGGCTGTCAGATGAACGAACACGATTCTGAAAGGATATCCTATATCCTAGAAGATTTAGGATATGTTTATGAAGAGGATAGAAAGAAAGCAGACTTCATTTTATTTAATACCTGTTTGGTAAGAGAAAACGCTGAATTAAAACTTTATGGTCAGGTATCATCTCTTAAAAAAATAAAAGAAAGTCATCCTGAGAAAATTATAGCCGTATCAGGATGTATGATGCAAACAGAAGTAGCAAGACAGGTTATAATAGATAAACATAGGGAAGTAGATATTATTTTTGGAACAAAAAATATAAATTCTTTATCCGATTTAATTTTTAGGTATCTAGAAACAGGAGAAAGAGTTGTTGATGTATCTACCGATAATGTAAAAGATGATTTTGTAAAATACAACACTCCAAATCATTTCCAAGCCTATGTAAACATAATGACAGGGTGCGATAATTTTTGTTCATATTGTATAGTTCCTGAATCTAGAGGAAGGGAAGAATCAAGAAGACCTTCATCAATAATAGAAGAAGTTGAATACCTAGTTAACCAAGGTTATAAGGAAATAACTCTTCTTGGACAAAATGTTAATTCCTATGGTAACAAGGCTGACTTTAATCACACTTTTCCAGAATTGCTTGAAAAAGTAGCGCAAATTCCTAATCTTAAAAGATTAAGGTTTACAACAAGTCATCCTAAAGACTTATCTGATGAATTAATCAAGGTTATCAAAAGAAATGATAATATATGTAAATATTTCCACCTACCATTACAATCTGGATCTGATAAGGTGCTTAAGGATATGAACAGGAAATACACTCAGGAAAAATATTTAGAAAGAGCGAGGAAATTAAAGGAAGAGATTCCAGAAATAGCAATTTCTACTGATATTATTGTAGGCTATCCTACTGAAACTGAGGAAGATTTTGAACAAACACTTAAGGTTTGTAAGGAAGTTGGTTATGATACAGCCTTCACTTTTAAGTACTCACCAAGACCAAAAACTAGAGCGGCAAAGTTAACTCCAATTGATGATGATATAGTTCAAGCAAGGTTTGATAAACTTTTAGACTTATTATATCCAATCTTTAATGAAAAAAATCAAACATATATAGGAAAAACTGTAGAAGTTTTATTGGAATCAGAAAGTAAAAATAATCCAGAGGTCTTAACTGGCAGAACTGACGACTATAAATTGGTTCATGTTAAAGCAGATAAGAGTCTGATTGGGGAATTTGTTAAGGTAAAAATCACTGGAAATACATCTTTTACTATCTCTGGAGATTTAGTAGAATAAAGTTAATAGCTCATATTGTTCTATGGCAATAGAAATATTGGATGTTAAACATTATATATGATTCATAATTAGTATTTTAAAAGCTTTTTTTTAAAAAAATATTGGGTACAATATACCGTGGTAGGAAGGAGGTTTTATGAAAGATGTTTCTGTAAAAGCTAAGGCAAAATTAGGGAAACTTTTAGATGATTATTTGCTTGAAAGAACTATAAACGAGAATGATTTAGCAAGAAAAATTTCTTATCTTAAGAAGAACTATGAATTTTTAGATGAAAATGATAACAAGCTTGTTATAGAAGAAAAATTATATAATCATTTCTATAAACAAGAAAAATCTATCGAGTTCTTTTTAAGAGGCTTAGAAAAGAAATTTTATCAATTGTATTTTTCAATTTATAAAATCTATTTGATACAGGAAATAATTACGAGTATCTTAAATAAGTCTTTGGAAGATAACTATAAATACTTTATTAATAGTCCATTTTTTGAAGGAATGGAACTTCTGCCTAATTTTTCTCTAAATGATTTTGTAAACTCAATTAAAGATAATCATATAAAAAGAGTTCTTGAACCATTTTTAAATGAAAATATGGATCAAGACGAGTTGATATTTTTATCTTCTAATGCGCTTATAAAGTTGTACTACAGGGCTTTATTAAAAATTAGCGAAAAATTTCCTAATAGTGAGTATAAGCATATCAACAAATATTTAGCTGAAGAAATTAATTTATTGAATTTTGAGATGCTTTACAGGTTAAAATCATTTTTTGAAATAAATAATAATGAAGTTTTTAACTACCTTATAGAGGGTGGATATCTGTTTAATGCAGAAAGACTTAGAGAGATATCTAATCTAAATAAGGAAGAATTTATAGAGTATTTTTCTGATGGTAGGTATAAAAATATTTTTGAAGACGAAAACTTGGTTTATAAAAGAATACAAGATAAAAGATGGAAAAATTCGAGGGATGAAATAATCAACGACAATTGCGACATACTTTATGTTGTTTCTGCTATAAATCTTTTGTATCTTGATATAAAAAATATAGTTTCTATTTTGGAAATGGATGAGAAGTATGACTATAATCAGAAGAGAGAATTGTTAATAGGAAGGTAGATATGGCAGTAGAAAAAATGAACCTTGTTAATATAACATCTAGGTTGGAAAATCTTACTGATTTACTAAAAGATGTTATTAATATAGGTCAAATCGAACCGATTGATGCTTTTGGTCAAGTGGCTAGTAGAGCTTTCTCTGTCAAGGCTAGTAGTGAGAACGTCGAACTAACCGAGGATATGAATAATATTACGAGTTTTCATGGGCTTTCTAAAGAAGAACTTGAAAAGTTGAATTATTTAAAGAGATTTTTCGACATCAGCGATGATGAAGAAGTTGGTGAAATATCCAAAGTTATTAGCAAGGATGAGCTCGAAAGATTATATACTAGACTTGAGCCAATGATTAAAAGACGAGAGGAGCTTGTAGAAGAAAAGGATAAATTATTAACTTACAAAAATAATTTAGAGATTCTTACTAAAGCTAATGTTGATATTGAAAAGATTAAGCATTTAAATTATTTCGATTTTAGATACGGTGATGTTACCAAAGACGGTAGATTTATATTGAAAAACAATTATGAAAATATACCATCATTGATTATTCACTTAGATGATGAAGCTGTAAAAAGTGCTGATGCATTAAATACTTTGATTGAGCTTGATAATAAGACTAGTCAAAGAAGAAAAAGTGTCGATGAAATAATTGAAAATGAAAAATCTGAGAGCTTAAGAGTAGCTAATAAGATTGATCAAACATTTTTTGAAAAGCTTTCAAGTGAAGTAGCAAACTTAAATGCAAATAATGACGAAAAAATCAAAAAAGAAGCTCTAGAAATAAAGAATTCTTTTTCTGATAGAAAAAATCACATAGAAAGCTTGTATAAAGAAAAAGTAGATTTACTTGTAGATAATGCGTTTAACAAAATCATCGAGGGGGATGGCAATGACAGATAAAATTAAAAATTCAAAAGAAAATTATTTGTTAGTCTATCCAAAACAAGTTAGTGAGGATATAGGTAGAGCTGTTAATACAATGGGCTTTATCGATAAAAAGCTTCCTGATGAAAATCTTGACTCAATAGAAAGCAAATTAAGTGAAGTTAATCAAGAATTAGACTCATTGGAAAATGAAATCGAAAATTTCAAAAAAAATAATGAGGAAACTTTTGAATCTCTTCCAAGCACTGTTGAATATTACGAAAAGAGTGAAGATATCATCAGTAAAATGGCAAAGGGTGAAAAATATTTATACCTTACAGGTTGGGTTCCAAATTCAAAAGTAAAAGAATTTGAGAATTTATCCAAGAAATATGATAAGACTAATGTTGAAGTAAAAAAAAAATATAATCAAGAACCACCCACTAAGCTAAGAAATAACAAATTATTTAGACCCTTTGAATTTTTAGTAAACATGTATGGCGCTCCTAATTATAATGAAATAGATCCAACTCCATTTTTCGCAGTATCTTACATGCTCCTATATGGAATGATGTTTGGTGACCTTGGACAAGGTTTAGTATTTGTGTTATTAAGTTTTTTAGTCGACAAAAAAGACAAAACATTCGGAGCTCTTATCAGAAGGGTCGGATTTTCAGCATGTTTCTTTGGTTTGATGTATGGTTCAGTATTTGGTATAGAAACTCTTATACCAGCTATTTTGATAAAACCATTTGATAATATAATGAAAGTTCTTATTGCATCTGTTGCATTTGGTATTGGACTACTTGTAATAGCCTATTGTATGGGCATTTATAACAAGTTAGTAAAGCAAAATAATATTGAGGAAGGTATCTTTGGCAAGGAAGGCATTGCAGGCCTTATGATGATGATTTCTTTTGTCTTGATTATCCTTAATATTGTAAAGGTAAACCCAATGCCTATTAGCGTAGGCTTTGCTTTATTAATTGCTTCAATAGTTATGATAATTTTTTCAAAACCAATTGCGGCAAAGATTGAAAAAAGAGATGAAATTTTTGAATCAAGTGCCTTTGATTATTATGTTGAAAGTTCATTTTCAATTATAGAAGCACTTCTTTCAGTATTCTCAAACCTTGTTTCTTTTACAAGGGTAGGAGCCTTTGCTATAAACCACGTAGGCTTGTATATGGCTTTTGAAGTTATGAGTAAAATAGCTGGTGGTGGTATAAAAGGTTTAATTATCTTAATCTTAGGTAACATACTTATTATTGGTCTTGAAGGCATGATAGTTTTTATCCAGGGTTTAAGATTAGAGTTTTATGAAATGTTTAGTAAATATTACCAAGGAAATGGTCGTAAATTTAGACCAGTTAAAGAAAGAAAATAAAAGGAGATATTATGATTAAATACACAGCACTACTTGCACTTGCAGTAGTAATAATAACAATTTATTCAGGTTTGTACCTATTAAAAAACAACGAAGACCCATCAAAATCTAAAATTAGAAAAGCATTAAAGATGAATTTATTTACCTTTGTGCCAGTAATGTTAATGATTGTTGTACTTATGATTCCTACAGGTTCAAAAGCAGCAGAGACTGCAGCAACAGCCGCAGCAGCTTCTGACGGACTTAAATATATTGGTGCAGCACTCTCAACAGGACTTGCTGCTATTGGTACTGGATATGCTGTAGGTACAGTAGGTTCAGCAGCACTTGGAGCTATTTCTGAAGACCAATCTATCCTTGGTAGGACAATCATATTCGTTGGTCTTGCTGAAGGTATCGCTATCTTTGGTGTTATTATTTCTATCATGATTCTAAACGCATAAAATGAAAGCAAAGATTCTAACTGACTCAAACAGCTTGCTAACAATGTTCCGCCTTGGCGCAATTGAAGCAAGCTTGGTTGGAGATCAAAATTTTGAAGTGGAATTTAAAAATTCGTACAAGGATGAGAATCTTGCCATATTGATAATTACAAGGTCAGTTTATAATAAAAACATGAATAGGATAGATAATTATAGAAGAGATTACTCAATGCCTTTGATTGTAATTATTGATGGCTGAAAGGATAAAATATGCTAGACTTAGAAGCAAAACTATCAAGTTTTAGGAAGATGGTTTGGGATGAAGAAAAATTAAAAACTGATAATGAGTTATTCTTATCAACTGAAAAAAATTCATCCTATATAGACGATAAAAATAAACAAAGAAATAAAGAATTTGAAGAAAAAATAAAAGATAGAAAAAACTTTCTAAAAATAAGAAAAAATGAAGAAATCTCTAAAATAAAGCAAGAAGAAAAAAATGATTTCTATGCTTATAGAGAAGAATTGCTTGATGATTTTTATAATAGATTAATCACTAAACTAAGAGCTTATAAAAAAACTGATGCATATAAAAAATCTTTACAAGAAGATATTAAGAAAATGATGAAAGCACTTAATTTGTCTGAAGATGAAATTGTTGTATGTGTCCTTCATGATGACTTAGATTTAATAGATTTTAAAAATAAACAAGCGATTGATAAGACTTACATTGGTGGCTTTATACTTAAAGATATAAATAATGAGTTTAGATATAACTTTAGCTATAAAGAGAGAATAAGAGATAGAAAATATGAATTTGGTAAGAAATTATACCAAGTTCTTGAAAGTGAGCGTTTTAATGAATCCAATAATTAAAACAATTAATGGACCTGTTGTTTATGCTCAAAATGCAAGAAATCTTAAAATCAGAGAGATGGTGTCGGTTGGAAATTTAAAGCTAATCGGAGAAGTTATTTCTGTTGAGGGCGATTTTGCTACCATTCAGGTTTATGAGGATACATCAGGTCTAAAAGTGGGAGAGGATATTATTTCTACATCAATGCCTCTTTCTGTTAGACTAGGTCCAGGTTTATTGGGAAATATGTTTGATGGTATTGAAAGACCTCTTAAACATATTATGGATAAGCATGGAGCTTTTATTCCATCAGGTATTGGTTTTGATAATCTAGATTTGGAAAAAGAATGGGATGTTAAAATCAAATTTAAAAAGGGCGATAAGATAAGAAAAGCTGATATTTATGCTACTATTAAAGAAACTGAAGTAATAGAGCATAGACTTATGTCAAGTTTTGATGGTGAAATAATAGAAGCAAAAGAAGATGGCAAATATAAGCTAGAAGATACTATACTTAAAGTAGAAAATGATGAAGGTGTTTATGAGCTTAAGCTTTATCAGTATTGGCCAGTTAGAAATCCTAGACCTGTTAAGAAAGCTCTCAGCTTAAAGAACCTACTTGTTACAGGTCAAAGAGTTTTGGATGTATTTTTCCCTATTGCAAAGGGTGGTACTGTTGCAATTCCAGGTGGTTTTGGTACAGGTAAAACTATGCTCCAACACCAACTTGCCCAATATTCTGATGTTGACATAATTGTCTATATCGGTTGTGGTGAGAGGGGAAATGAGATGACCCAAGTACTAGAAGAATTCCCTGATCTTATAGACCCGAATACTGGCAAAGACTTGATGCAAAGAACAATTCTTATAGCAAATACATCTAATATGCCAGTAGCAGCGAGAGAAGCAAGTATCTACACAGGTATAACTATAGCAGAATATTATAAGGATATGGGTTATGATGTTGCTCTTATGGCAGACTCCACATCAAGGTGGGCAGAAGCTCTTAGAGAAATATCAGCAAGGCTTGAAGAAATACCAGCAGAAGAAGGTTATCCAGCCTATCTTGCTAGTAGACTTTCAAAATTCTATGAGAGAGCTGGTTATTTTGAAAATTTAAATGGAACTAAGGGATCTGTTACCCTAATAGGAGCTGTATCTCCATCAGGTGGAGATTTTTCTGAGCCAGTTACAGAAGCTACAAGAAGAAGCGTAAATGTATTTTTAGGTTTGGATCGAAAGCTTGCTTATTCAAGACATTATCCAGCTATAAATTGGTTAACATCATATACTAATTATCTGGAAAAAATGCAAGATTATTACAAAGAGCATTACAATTCAGATATTATTTCTATAAGAAATAAGCTTATGAATGTTTTGATTTCTGAAGAAGAAGTTAAATCAATTATGATGCTAGTTGGATCTGATGCCTTATCTGATGAGCAGAAAAATATTCTCGATGTTGCTGCCCTAATTAGAAACGGATTTTTGCAACAAAACGCTTATAATGCAGTTGATAAATATGTACCTGTAGATAAGCAAATTATGATGTTAGACATTATTGATAAATATAACAACTTAAGTGAACAAGCCCTAAAAGATGGCATTTCATATAAAAAGATTTATAATTCTGATTTATTAAATGAAATAAGTCAGATGAAATATAATGTTGAGAATGATAAGTTAGAAAAGCTTAATCAGCTAGGCTCTAAGATTGAGAATTATTTTGCTAATTTGAGGGGGTAGCTGATGAGAAAAGAATATACTAAAATTAAAAAAATTGAATCATCTATTATTGAAATTGAAAAAGTAACTGATATTGCATATAATGCCTTAGTTTCTGTTCACGCAGCAGGAATGGAATTTGTAGGGTCAGTTGTTATGGTCGATGATGATACAGTAACAGTAGAAGTTTATGCTAATACAGATAATTTTTCTGTTGAAGATATAGTTGTAAGTTTTTATGAGAGACCTCTAGAACTACCACTAAATGAAACTATTCTGGGTAGGACTTTTAATGGTATAGGTGAGCCTATTGATAATGGTGGAGATATTTATGCTGATGAGACCTATCCTGTAGAAGGTCTTGCGTTAAATCCTGTTGCAAGGGAATACCCAAGAGATTTCATCCAAACTGGCATTTCTGCTATTGACACCTTAACAACATTAATACGTGGTCAAAAATTACCAATATTTTCAGGATCAGGTCTACCTCATAATGAAATTGCTGCTCAAATTATTAGGCAAGCAAAACTTAAAACAAACGAAGACTTCGCCTTTGTATTCGCAGCCATGGGTATTAAGAAGGATGAGGCTATGTTTTTTGAGGATGCTTTCTCAAAAGCAGGTGTAAAAGACAAGCTTGTTATGTATCAAAATTTGGCAGATTCTCCAATAATGGAAAGGCTACTTGCTCCAAAGTGCGCCCTAACAGCAGCAGAATATTTAGCTTATAAAAAAGGCTACCACGTTCTTGTAATAATTACAGATATGACTTCATATTGTGAAGCGCTCAGGGAAGTTTCTTCAATAAGGGGCGAAATTCCATCTAGGAAGGGTTATCCTGGATACCTTTATTCAAACCTTGCGAGCCTTTATGAAAGAGCGGGTATGATTGAAGGAGTAAAGGGATCTGTAACTCTTATCCCAATTTTAACTATGCCAAATGATGATATTACACACCCTGTAGCTGACCTTACAGGCTATATTACTGAAGGTCAGATTGTTATTGATAGGGGACTATCAAGCAAGGGTGTTTATCCACCTATTAACGTACTACCATCTCTATCAAGACTAATGAAAGATGGTATAGGTGAAGGATACACTAGGGCAGATCATGAAGATGTAATGAACCAGTTGTATGAATCATATTCAAAGGTAATTGACGTAAGAAATATTGCACAAATTGTCGGAGAAGATGACTTATCAGCTGTTGATAAGGAGTATTTAGAGTTTGGGGATGTTTTTGAAAGCAAATTTTTATCCCAAGCTCAAAGTGAAAATAGAGAGTTAGAAGAGAGCCTAGATCTTGCTTGGGACATACTAAAAATATTGCCAAGAAATGAACTTCACAGAGTATCTGAGAAGAACCTTGATAAATTCATAGGAAAAGCTGATGAATAGCGAACAAATTGCAAGCAAGGCTAACCTCATAAAAGCCAAAGAAGAGCTAAAGCTTTTAGATGTTGGTCTAGATATTCTTGATAAAAAGAGAAAGGCTCTTATGAATGCTCATGAGAGTAAAATTAAAGATAGGGACAGTTTGAATAAAAAAGTTAATCAAACAATGAATGATGTTAGTCATAGCTTTAATAAGGCTATGGCAAGCATAGGCCAAGCTAAGCTAGAAAGTTTAGCAGGTCTTATACCTATTGACAATTCGATTGAAACAAAAAATACAAAGTTCATGCAGACAGACATGGCTGAAGTAAGTTTCAATCCTAAGAAATTGTCCTTATCATATTCTTTTTATCAAACCAATTCACTTTTTGATGAGGCTCTTATTGCCTTTAACAAACTAAGAGCTGATATATTTAAACTAGCTGAACTTGATAGTACAATTAATAATTTAGAAATCGAGATAAGAAAATCAAATAAGAAAGTGAACAGTTTGGAAAAGATTCAGATACCACAAAAGACTGAACTTATAAAGAATATTTCTCAGAGCATAGAAGAAAAAGAAAGAGAAGAATTCTCAAAAACAAAAATTGTTAAAAGCAACAAAGCAAAAAAGTCATCGTAAAAAATTACGATGACTTTTTTGTTGATTAATTTCATTATTTTCTCTTAGATGGTCTTACCATACTAACTTCAAGTGGCATTATTGTTTCATAGTCAATGATGCCGTTATCATATTGGTTTTTCTGCATTGATGCGGATAAGGCAAAGCCTATGCAAACTAAAATTAAAAGTTGGAAGGTACCACCATTTGAGAAGAATGGTAGGGGTATACCTGTAACAGGCATAATACCAATTGTCATACCAACATTTTCGAAAATATGGATAAAGATTAGTCCTGCTATGCCAGTTACTAAAAGGCTAATAAAGGTATTGTTTGATGATTTAGCAATATTTATCAACCTAAATATTAGGATGGTAAATAAGGCTATCATTATTATTGCGCCAATAAATCCCAGCTCCTCAGCCAAGACTGAAAATATAAAGTCGGTTTCTTTTTCTGGTATATAACCATACTGAGATTGGCTTCCATTTAAGTAGCCCCTGCCATTTAACATACCAGATCCAATAGCTATCATACCTTGCTGTTGTTGCCAGTTAGAGCCTGATGTATCTCTGGATGGATTGAGGAAGTTTTCAATTCTATCAGCTCTAAATCCCTTAAGGTTTGCAAGGAGAAAAATTGCTAATGCAATTCCGGCTAAAGATAAAAGTCCTATCCACTTCCAAGATAGACCTGCAATAAAAATCATTGCAGCAATAAAAAATACATAGACCATTGAAGTACCAAAGTCTGGTTGCATAAGTATTAAACCAATTGGTAAGCCAACAAATATGATTGTCTTAAAAAGTACAAGTGGTGTATTTATCGCATACTTATACTTATCTAAAAAGGCAGCGAGGGTTATAATAAGAATTATTTTTGAAATTTCAGCTGGTTGGAAGGAAAACGAACCAATATAAATCCAGCTTCTAGCGCCCCACTCATCAAGACCTCGACCTATAACTAGGGTTATAAGCAAAAGGCCAATCATTCCAGCATAATAAATCTTATAGGGTTTTTTTACTACATCTAAATCTAGGGTACAAATTATTGCGATGAGTATAAAACCTAAAATGGTTGAGAAAATTTGTGTTTTTATTGAACCAATTTTTCCGCCATATGCAGAATATAAAACTATTAGCCCAAATATCGATAGTGCTAAGGTAGAAATTAATAGTAGGATGTCAAAATCCTTAAAATTTTTCTTTTTTAAATTAAACATTATATCACTCCAGTTCTTATACATTATATAACAGAAATTAAGCAAATACAATTTTAGCATGTAAAAATAAGACTAGTATAATAATATAGAAAGATGGTGGTATTATTTTAAGTAAAAAGAAAATAGGCGAAGTCCTAGATTTATTAGATAAAATGTATCCTGATGTTGATCATTCGATGCTCAATTTCACTACTCCATTCGAACTTTTAGTTGCAACAATACTTTCAGCTCAAGCAACTGATGTTAGTGTAAATAAGGTGACTAAGGAGATGTTTAAGGTTGCAAATACACCTGAGGATTTTGCAAATATGGATATCAAAGAGCTTGAAAATCATATTAGGACAATAGGTATTTATAGGAACAAGGCAAAGAATATAAAAGCAGCAAGTAAGATTTTAATCGAAGATTATAATTCTATTGTTCCAGCAGATAAAAAGGAATTGCAAAAGCTTCCTGGAGTAGGAAGGAAAACTGCTAATGTGGTATGTGCAAATGCCTTTGGTATTCCATCTATAGCTGTAGATACCCATGTTTTTAGGGTCGCAAATAGGATTGGGCTTGCAGATGCTAATAATGTTGACAAGACTCAGGATCAGTTGGAAAAAAATTTAGACAAGTCAAGATGGTCTAAGACTCATCACCAATTGATTACTCATGGTAGAGCCTTATGTAAGGCTAGAAACCCACTTTGTGAAGAATGTTTGATAAATAAATTATGTATTTATTATAGGAGAAGTCATGATTAAATTATTTGCTTTTGATATAGATGGAACACTTTTAGATAATAAGTCTTTGTTGACAAGTGCAAGCAATGAAGCTATTAAAAAACTTCAAGAAGCAGGAATCAAGGTTGTCCTTGCAAGCGGTAGGGTGTTTCCTTCAATTCAGTTTCATCAGAATTTGCTAGGAATAAATGGCCCTATAGTAGCTACAAATGGGAGCTTAATTAGTCTAGATGGTAAGGAAGTTTATAAAAGCTATCATATAGATGATGATTTGCTTAAGGCCTTATATGAGTTTTGTTTAAAACATGAATTAGAATTTCATTTTTATGATGAAGAAAATTATTATACTAATAGATTGAATCTTGACCGTATTAAGCATTTGTTTATTAACAATGATTATGGTATGAATTATCAGGTCGGTTTAATAATAAAAAAAGATCCAGTTTCTTATTTGATAAAAAATGGTAAAAAAGACGTTAAATTTCAAATATCTGGTATAGATGAAAAAGAAATTTCAAAAGAAGAAATTTTAGGATTGCTTAAGCAAGAATTTGAGGATAAACTTTATATGACAGCTTCTGGTGATTCTATAATAGAAATCGGCAACAAAGATGCCACAAAGTGGTTCTCTATAGAAGAGATTTGTGAAATATTGGGTATATATAACAGTGAAGTTGCAGCTATAGGAGATGCTTACAATGACATACCTATGGTGATGGGAGCTGGACTCGGCTTTGCTATGGGAAATGCTAAGAAAGAGTTAAAAGACGTGGCTGATGTTGTTGTAGCAGATAATGAATCCAATGGTATACTTGAAGCTGTAAATTATGTTTTAGAGGCTAATAAAAATGTTTAATGTAGTTTTGCTTATGCCAGAACATCCAGGTAATGTTGGCAATATAGCCAGAACTTGTGTTCTAACTGAATCAAGACTCCACCTAGTCAGACCCTTTAAATTTAATTTATCTGATAAATATTTAAAAAAAGCGGGTATTGATTATTGGCAATATGTTGACTTAGTTATTCATGATAGTCTTGATGAGTTTTTAGAATTCATAAAAGATAAAAATTTTTATTTAGTAGAAACACCCAGCCAAAACAGATATGTAGATGTAGAATTTAAAAATGAAGATTATCTAATTTTTGGACGAGAAAAAGAGGGGATAGACGAAAGTCTACTTAAAATTTATAAGGAAAAAATTATTACAATTCCCATGACTCCTAAAATTGATAGGTCATTAAATTTAGCAAATTCTGTTTCTATTGTCTTATATGAAGCTTTAAGGCAAGTAGATTTTAAATTTTAATAAGGAGTTATATGTACGATATAATAATTATAGGCGGGGGTCCGGCAGGTTTGACTGCAGGATTGTACGCAGGTAGGAGTAAGTTAAAAACATTAATAATAGAAAAAGATATAGCTGGTGGACAGATTTCCGGAACTGCTTATGTGGAAAATTATCCTGGTTCTATCGAAAATCCAACAGGAATGGCTCTTTCTGAAAGAATGGAAGAACAAGCCAAACAGTATGCAGATTTTGTTTTTGAAAATGTAGAGGAAGTTAAGCTAGATGGAGAAATTAAAACAGTTAAGACTGATTCTAACGAATATCAAGCCAAGGTCATTATAATTTCTACAGGAGCAAGACACAGGAAACTTGATGTAAAAGGTGAAGAAGAGTTTGCGAATAGGGGAGTTTCTTATTGTGCAACCTGTGATGGTCCTTTCTACCAAGGCCTAGATATCTACGTAGTAGGTGGTGGTGATTCTGCTCTTGAAGAGGCAAATTATCTTACTCGTTATGGCAAATCTGTAACAATAATCCATAGAAGAGATGAATTTAGAGCGAGTGGAGTTGTTGTAGAAAATGTTAAAAACAACCCAAAAATCATGTTTGAATATAATAGTGTAGTTAAAGAGATTAGAGGTGATAAGGAAGTAGAAGAGTTAGTATTAGAAAATGTAAAGACTAAGGAAGAGAAAGTTATAAAAAATGAAGATGGATCGCCTATAGGTGTTTTTGTATTCGTTGGCAATATAGCTCAAACCGAACTATTTAAGGATATGCTTAAAATGGAAAATGGATATATCCTTACCGACGATGATATGAAAACAGATATAGAAGGAGTCTTTGCAGTAGGAGATACCAGGAAGAAATCAGTTAGGCAAGCTGTTACTGCAGCTAGTGATGGATGTGTTGCAGCAATCATGGCCAATAGGTATCTAGAAAGTAAATCCTGGTAGGAATATTGACAAAGTAATAACAAAATGTATATTAATAGATGTAGAAACGAATTTTTAGGAGGCAATAATGACAACAAGAGTAGCAATTAACGGATTTGGTAGAATTGGACGTCTTACCTTAAGAAGAATCGCAGCAGTAGAAGATAATATTGAAGTAGTAGCAATCAATGACCTTATTGACAAAGAAGGTTTATTATATGCTTTCAAATATGATACAGCTCAAGGAAGATTCGATGGAGAAGCTGAATTAACAGAAGATGGATTTAAAATCAACGGCAAAGAAATTAAAGTTTTTGCTGAAAGAAATCCAGAAGACCTTCCATGGAAAGAATTAAACGTAGATATCGTTCTAGAATGTACAGGATTCTTTACTGAGAAAGAAAAAGCAGAAGCTCACATTAAAGCAGGAGCTAGAAAAGTTCTTATTTCAGCACCTGGTAAAGGCGATATGAAAACAATCGTATTTGGTGTAAACCATGAAATTCTTGATGGTTCAGAAACAGTTGTTTCAGGCGCAAGCTGTACAACAAACTGCCTATCACCAATGGTTAATGTATTACTAAAAGAATTTGGATTTGTTTCAGGTCAAATGTCAACAATCCACGCATATACAGCAACTCAAGCTATCCAAGATACACCAGCAAGCAAAAAGGACCTTAGAGGCGGTAGAGCAGCAGCTCAAAATACAATCCCAGCTTCAACAGGTGCAGCTAAAGCAGTAGGTAAAGTACTTCCAGAAGTAGAAGGTAAAATCGATGGATCAGCTCTAAGAGTACCAACAATCACAGGCTCTATTACAGAACTTTACTCAGTACTTGAAAAGAAAGTAACAGTAGAAGAAGTAAATGCAGCTATGAAGAAATATTCTAACGATGCTTTTGCATATGAAACAGATGATATAGTTTCAAGTGACATTATCGGTTACCCAGCAGGTTCAATATTTGATTCTCAACTAACAAAAATAGTTGAAGGAGCAAATGGAACACAAGTTGTTAAAACTGTTGCTTGGTATGATAACGAAATGGGATATGTATCTAACTTAGTTAGAACACTTGATTATCTAGCAAATCTTTAAGAGTATTAAATGGGCGAGATAATATCTCGCCTTTTTTACGAGGTGAATAATGAATAAAAAAACAGTAAAAGATTTAGATGTAAGGGGCAAAAAAGTATTAGTAAGAGTTGACTTTAATGTTCCTTTATCAAAAGAAGAAAAGGGAAAAATTGCAGATGACGCTAGGATAAAAGCAGCTTTACCTACAATTAACTACCTATCAGAAAACGGTGCTAAGGTAATCCTTATGAGCCACTTAGGTAGACCAAAGGGTGAAGCAAATCCTGATTTTTCACTAAAACCAGTTGCAGACTACTTAAAAAATGAATATAAAGATAAATTCGCCTTCATTCCAAGTGATGAAGTTGTAGATGAAAAAGTAAAAGAAGAAGTAAACAAACTTGCTGATGGTCAAATTGCCTTACTTGAAAATACAAGATATAGAAAAGAAGAAACTAAAAATGGCGAAGACTTTGCTAAAGAATTAGCTTCTCTTGCTGATTTATATGTAAATGATGCCTTTGGTACAAGCCACAGAGCACACGCTTCAAATGTCGGAGTAGCAAGCATACTTCCATCTGCTGTTGGTTTCTTAATTGAAAAAGAAATCGAAGTTATGGGTAAGGCCCTAGAAGCTCCTGATCACCCATTTGTATCAATCTTAGGTGGAGCAAAGGTATCTGATAAGATTGGTGTAATTGAAAATTTAATTACAAAAGTAGACACTATCCTAATCGGTGGTGGCATGGCTTATACTTTCCTAAAAGCTATGGGTAAGGAAATAGGAAAATCACTTCTTGAAGAAGATAAGATGGACCTATCACTTGAATTAATCGAAAAAGCTAAGGCTAATGGAGTAGAAATCCTATTACCAGTTGATGTTGTTATAGCTGATAAAATTGAAGCTGGAGTTGATACAGAAATAGTTGATATTGATGATATTCCAGTTGATAAAGAAGCTTTAGATATTGGAC
This sequence comes from Anaerococcus lactolyticus S7-1-13, assembly GCF_000758765.1. Classification (NCBI taxonomy): domain Bacteria; kingdom Bacillati; phylum Bacillota; class Tissierellia; order Tissierellales; family Peptoniphilaceae; genus Anaerococcus; species Anaerococcus lactolyticus. Next base: position 47,507 of record NZ_JRMW01000033.1, on the reverse strand, counting down.
CAAAGACAGCTAAATTATTTGCTGAAAAAATTAAAGCTGCCAAGACAGTAGTATGGAATGGACCTATGGGAGTATTTGAAATAAAAGAATTCTCAAACGGTACTAACGAAGTTGCTAAAGCTCTTGCTGATTCTGATGCTGTTACAATAGTAGGTGGCGGTGATAGTGCTCTTGCTATTGAAATGGCTGGTCTTAAAGATAAGATTACCCATGTTTCAACAGGTGGTGGAGCAAGCTTAGAGTTCCTAGAAGGTAAGGACCTACCAGGAATAACTGCAATTGAAGATAAGTAAGGAGTAATGAATGCGTAAACCAGTTATAGTAGGTAATTGGAAGATGAACAAAACTCCTAGCGAAGCTAGGGTACTTCTTGAAGAAATCAAAGCTTTAGATCTTGATTCTAGTGTAGAAGCAGGATTCTGTGTACCAGCTATTGATTTACTTGTAGCTCAAGAAGTTCTTGAAGGCACTGACATTAATTATGGTGCAGAAAATATGTATTTTGAAGAAAGTGGAGCTTTCACTGGTGAAATATCACCATTAATGCTTAAAGACGTTAAGGCAAAATACGTAATTATTGGTCACTCTGAAAGAAGAGAATATTTCAAGGAATGTGATTGCCTTGTAAATAAAAAGGTTAAATCTGCCCTTGCGCATGACCTAGTACCAATTCTTTGTGTTGGTGAAACTCTTGAAGAAAGAGAAGAAAACAAACATGAAGCTAAGGTTAAAGACCAATTAACAAAAAATTTAAAAGACGTAAGTGAAGCTGATGTTGAAAAAGTCATTATAGCCTATGAACCAATTTGGGCTATTGGAACTGGCAAAACTGCTTCTGCAGAAGATGCTGATTCTATGTGTGGTTTTATAAGAAACTTCATAAAAGAATCTTACAGCGAAAATGCTAGCGAAAAGATTAGAATTCAATACGGTGGTTCTATGAAACCATCAAATGTAAAAGAACTTCTTGCCAAAGAAAATATAGACGGTGGTCTAATCGGTGGCGCAAGTCTTAAAGCAAGTGATTTTGAACAATTAGTAAATTTTAAAAAATAAAAGGAGAAATAAATGAGCTTAATTACAAGTGTATATGCAAGACAAATTCTTGATTCAAGAGGAAATCCAACTGTTGAAGTTGAAGTTGAAACAGAACTAGGTGGCTTTGGTAGAGCTGCAGTACCTTCTGGTGCATCAACAGGTGAATGGGAAGCTGTAGAACTTAGAGATGGAGATAAAAATTATTATCTAGGAAAATCAGTTCTTAAAGCAGTTGAAAATGTAAATGAAATCATTGCTGAAGAACTTGAATACAACTTTGACGTTACTGACCAAATTGGTGTTGATAATGCTATGATCGAACTTGATGGTACAGAAAATAAGGGCAAATTAGGTGCAAATGCTATCCTTGGTGTATCACTTGCAGTAGCAAAAGCAGCAGCAGATGAACTTGGTATGCCACTATATAACTACATTGGTGGAACAAATGCTAAATTACTTCCAACACCAATGATGAACATTTTAAACGGTGGAGAACATGCTGATAACTCTGTAGATATCCAAGAATTTATGATATTCCCACTAGGAGCTGATAGCTTTGCTCATGCTCTACAAATGGGAACAGAAGTATTCCACAGCTTAAAATCCGTTCTTTCAAGCAAGGGATACAATACAGCTGTAGGTGATGAAGGTGGATTTGCTCCAAACCTTAAATCAAACGAAGAAGCTCTTGAAATTATTTGTGAAGCTATAAAAGCTGCTGGTTATGAACCAGGCAAAGATGTTTATATAGCAATGGACTGCGCTTCATCTGAATTCTACAACAAAGAAGACGGTAAATACCACCTTGATGGTGAAGGTACAGTTAAGACAGAAGATGAAATGATTGATTGGCTAGAACAATTAGTTAACAAATACCCAATTATTTCTATCGAAGACGGTCTTGATGAAAATGACTGGGAAGGTTGGGCAAAACTTACTCAAAGACTTGGTAAAAAAGTTCAACTTGTTGGTGATGACCTATTCGTTACAAACACAAAGAAACTTTCAAAGGGTATAGCTGAAGGCGTTGCTAATGCAATTCTTATCAAAGTTAACCAAATTGGTACTCTTACTGAAACACTTAATGCCATTGAAATGGCAAAAGAAGCTGGCTATACAGCAATAGTTTCTCACAGATCAGGTGAAACTGAAGATACAACAATTGCAGATTTAGTAGTAGGAGTTAATGCTGGTCAAATCAAAACAGGTGCACCTTCAAGAACAGACAGAGTTGCTAAATACAACCAACTTCTAAGAATTGAAGATGAACTTTGGGATGATGCAAGATTTAAAGGCTTAGATGCTCTTTACAACTTAAAATAATAATTTTTATAAAGACTTGTTCTTAATGGGCAAGTCTTTATTTTTATAATAAATATTGAAATATGAGCCTATTTGTGGTATTATAAAACAGTATGAACGGAGGTGTCTATATGTCAAATTTTCTTGCAGTAATAATGATGATTGCATCTGCAATAGTGATTGTTGCAGTTACTCTACAAGATCCTAAAACTGACGGACTAGGAGCATTATCTGGAACACAGACAAATGTTTTTGGTAAAAGTGCACATAAATCAAAAAATGAAATGCTAGATAAGGTTGTAATTTTTGGAGGAGTACTTTTATTTTTAGGAAGTATTATTTTTATAGCAATAAATTAAGGGGGTCAAGAGTATGACCTCTTTTTTTATTAGTAGTCAAAAGGAGTAGGTATGAATATAAAAGATTTAATTTTGAACTTAATATACGATGGTGACTACATTCCAATGACCTTAAAGGAATTAGAACTTTATTTAAAAGCTGATAAGTACACAAAAGCCGCAGTTAAAGACATAATAGATGAACTAATTAAAGATAATAAAATTAGAATTTCAAATAAAAAAAGAATCTTGCCCTTAACTGAAGAAGAACTCAACCTAATAGGAAAGATTTCTATTGCTTCAGGTGGTTATGGATTTTTTATTTCTAATAATAGAAACTTTGACGATGTTTATATTTCAAAAGATAAGCTTAACAATGCTCATAATAATGATAAGGTAAGGATTAGAATTATTAGACAAAAGGAGAAATCCAAAAACGCAGAAGGTGAAGTTGTAGAAATCCTTGAAAAAGCAAATGAAGAATTAATAGGCACCTATCAAGCTAACAAAAATTTTGGTTTTGTAATTTGCGATGAGAAGAGTCAACATGAAGATATTTATGTCAATAAAGAAAATTCTCTAGGAGCTAAAAATGGAGATAAGGTAGTTGTTGAAATTATTACTTACCCAAAATCTGGAAATCCTGAAGGAAAAATTATTGAAATAATTGGTAGTAAAAATGACAAAAACATAGATATACTATCAATAGTGAGACAAAAGAAAATACCTACTGATTTTTCTAAGCAAACAAAAAAAGAATTAGTATTCATTGAAGATCAGGTAAATCAAAACGAACTTGAAGGTAGGACTGATTTATCAAAGCTTTTTACTGTAACTATTGATGGTAGAGATTCAAAAGATTTTGATGATGCCATTTCTATAGAAAAAAATGGTGACAATTACGATCTCTATGTCCATATAGCTGACGTGAGTCATTATGTAAAAAAACATACAGCCTTGGATGATGATGCCTATGAGAGAGGAAATTCTACCTATTTATACAATATCGTTATTCCAATGCTTCCAGAAAAATTATCAAATGGGATCTGTTCCTTAAATCCTGGCGAAATCCGCCTAAGCCTAACTGCAAAGATGACCATAGATAAAAAAGGTAAGGTTATTGATAATAATTTCTATAAAGCTTATATTAAATCGGATAAGAGGCTTGTATATGATGATGTCAATGATTTCCTAGAAGGTGATAAGGACGTCTTCGATGATTCAGTCCTAAAAGAGAAATTGGGTCTTTTTGATGAACTCTATAAGATTTTAAAAAAGTCTAGGGAAAATCGTGGATCAATTGATTTTAATTTTGAGGAAAGCCAAATAGACGTGTCTGAAACTGGAGAAGTGTTAAATATAGAGGCTCTTGAAAGAGGACCTGGCAATAAAATGATTGAGGAATTTATGCTTATAGCCAATGAAACTGTAGCAAGTTTATTTGCCTATATGGATTTCCCTTTTATCTACAGGATTCACGAGAAACCAAGTGAAGAAAAACTTGACGGCTTTAAAAGAGCTTTAAATGCTATGGGTTACAATATAAAGGGAAATGACCTTCACCCAAAAGATTTCCAAAATATTTTGAAAGAAGTAGAAGGTAAGAAGGAAGAAAAAATCATTAATATGCTTATGCTAAGGACAATGAAAAAGGCAAGGTATGCAAACTATAATGATATACATTTCGGCCTTTCTACGAAGTTTTACACCCATTTTACAGCCCCTATAAGAAGGTATCCAGACCTAATTGTTCATAGGATTTTAAAATTCTTTATAGAAAATAAGCTCAATAAAATAAATCAAACAAGTCTTGAATCAAATCTAGAAGAGGTTGCCGATCACTTATCTATAACAGAAAGACGCAGTGAAGATGCAGAAAGAGCTGTGGAAGACTTGATGAAGTGTAAGTATATGACTCGCTTTATTGGAGAAGTCTTTGAGGGCAGGATATCATCAATAACTGAATTTGGAATGTTTATAGAGCTTGAAAATACAGTTGAAGGCCTATTTATGTATAAGTTTTCAGACCACAGGTATGACTTCATTGAAGATAGCCTAAGAGCTTTTGATGTTGATACTAAGATATATTACAATATTGGACAAGAAGTGAAAATTAGGGTTGTAAATGTAGACCTTGTGAAAAGAGAAATAGACTTTTATTTGGAGGATGAAGATGAAATTATTAGCCAATAATAAAAAAGCCTTTCATGATTATTTCATAGAAGAAAAATATGAAGCAGGGCTTGAATTAAAGGGTAGTGAAGTAAAATCTATCAAAGCTGGAAAGGTATCAATCAAGGAAGCCTTTATATCTGATAAAAAAGGTGAGATGTTTGTTTATGGTATGCATGTAACTCCTTATATGGAAGGATTTGATAAGATAGATCCAACAAGAACTAGGAAACTTTTGCTTCATAAAAAAGAAATAAATAAATTAGTAGGCAAAAAAACAGTTGATGGTTATACCCTAGTACCTCTTAAAGTTTACGAAAATAATGGTCTAGTAAAGATTGAAATCGCTCTAGCTAAGGGTAAAAAAATGTACGATAAGAGAGAATCTATTAAGCGAAAAGATGATAAGAGACGCATGGAAAGGGCTCTTAAAAATTATTAAATCGCTTTTTAATGTGGATAACGTACTTGTTTTCTTAACTAAGAAGGGGTTTAAAATGATAGATAAAATTTTAATTAATAAGTTAGAAATGGAATCGTTAATACTTTATTCTAGAGATGAGGGGCTCCTATTTGACAACTCAAAGGACGAAACAATTAATATAAGGTCTATAGCCAAGTTTGTAACCAGTCTTGCTTGTGGCATCTTAATTGATATGACAAAGGGTGATTTTAATGAGGATACACTTATTTATGATATCTTAAAGGATAAGATTAATATTTCTAATAAGAAAAATCTTTCAAAGCTAAAAAATATCCGTGTTAGAGATTGCCTGACTCACACTATGGGCTATAGGGATATTATTTTAATGAGTAAGGATATAGAAGATTTGGATAAGGATAGACTCCTAGAATATACCTTATCATATCCTCTGTATTTTGAGCCAGGTGAGGAGTTTTTATATTCTAATGCAGGCTATTATGTTCTTGCAGCTACAATGCAGGAATATCTTGGCTATGACCTGTACGAATTTATTAATAAGAATATTTTTTCTAAGGTTGGTATTAATAATCCACGCTGGGATAGGTATGGAAAGTATCTGGTTGGTGCTAGTAAATTATATCTAAAACCGGATGACCTATTAAAATTAGGAAAGATTGTAATAAATGATGGAGTTTATGATAGTGAAAGAATAGTTTCATCAGAGTGGATAGGAAAGATAGCTAGTAAATTATATAAAAACGAAAAAGACTATATAGATCAATCCTATCTAGCAAATGATTATTACGGTTATAGTCTTTGGACCAGTAAAGATGGTGTGACCTATGCATCAGGAGCTGGGGGACAATACCTTATCTTTTTAAAAAAAGAGGGTATTATCATAGTAGCTTGTAATGCAGGAGATTCAAATAAAGTTCCTGCCATTAAAAATCAACTTGATTATATTATAAAAAGCTTAGGAGAGGAAGAAAATGGACTATAATTACTTAATTAAACATACAGAAACATACGAAAATTATAAGGAACTTTTGGTAAAGGTTAATGAAATCTTAGATAAATTAGAAAATGACAGGGAAGACTTTGATAAGCTGGTTGAATATTACTACAGCGATCAATTCCAAAAGGACTACGATGATTCGAATGAAGGTAAAATTGATTCTTCAATCAACCAAGGAATCTTAACAGAAGATGCTATCTACGATCTTATGGGAGATGATTATTATCTAGCCTTAAGATTTTTAAACCTAGCCAATAAAATGATACAACATCACTAAAAAATGCACTCTAGCTTAATAGCGAGAGTGCATTTTTCTTACCTTCTTCTTTTACTAAATGATGTAACAACGGCGCTTGCTACGAGTATAGCAACAATTGCTTCTGGTATAGCATTTGTGACAAAAGCAGAAAAAATAGCTTTTGCAGCAAGGTCAGCGCTAATACCTATGGCCTCTGCATATTTTTGTGCATAGAGAATATAGATTAGACCAAGCACTAGACCTGAGTTTGTTAGGGTGCCCATAAATGAACTAACTGCTATAGCAAAATTTGCCTTTTTATTTTTGACTGATAAGTAGAGCATTACACAAGCAATAATTAAAAATATAATTGAAAATATTTTATTTATTAATGCTACATCAGTCATAAAAGACTTAACAGTTACATAGGCTAAGACTATTACAATAGCTGACCAGAATATATTCATAAATAAACGAAGTCTGTTATTATCCTTATCTTTAAGAGCCTTGTAGAAAAGACCTGTTACCACACCGATTAATATTCTTGGTAGTATAGAAATAAGTGGGTTATAAAAGACAAAAGATATTGGTCCTGGTCTTGTCATTGCATTAAATAGGGAGAAAAATCCAAATATTAGTCCAACTAGACCTCCAACAATAGGACCTTCCAGAATGCCTGCTATTATTACTGGTATATGTAAGCTAGTAATAGAAAGCATACCTAGGGGGATGAAACCCAGAGGGGTCAAGCCAAGCATAATTACAATGGCTCCCAGTATACCAACAGTGGTGAGATTTTTTGTTTCTAATTTCATTAATTCCTCCTAAATCTCAAACTTTATAATATTATACGGCGAAAAATGAAAAGTAAAGGGCAAATTGATAAAAATTTAATAATTTATTTTAATTTATAAAATCAAAATTACTTCTGACTAATATTTAACAAAATTTAGGAAAAATATATTTGAATACAAAAAAAGAAGGCATAAGCCTTCTGTTTAAAAATTCTTGGTGCACCATCAGGGATTCGAACCCTGGACGCCCTGATTAAGAGTCAGGTGCTCTACCAGCTGAGCTAATGGTGCATAATGTCTTTCGACTACCTTAATACTATAACACCATCGCCATCTTATGTCAAGTTTTTATTTGGTAAATTTCCAAATTTTTAAAATTTGGTTAGAGATATCGTCATAATCCCATTCTATTATAGAGTTTCTGACACTATTAGGGTCATTTATTAAAAATTTTCCATCTTTGTATGAATCAATAACGAGAATATGGCCATAAAGAGTAAAGTAACCACGACCTACAGAAATCAATAGGGGACCTTCTTCTAGGGCCTTAATCATTTTTTCCTTATCAAGGATGATGTCACTAACTTTAAGTTTATATTCCTTGGCTATGTGATCTATAAAAACCCAGTCCATACCTCCGTCGTTCATAAACTTAGAAGCTTTTTTTGCCATTTCATTTGGATAGATTAGTTTGTTTGTCATTCTTGATACTATCATGGCAAGAGATGTCGGGCCACAGCCAGATACACCTATGTTAGTAGGGTAGAGAGCATCATATGCCCACCTGTTGTCCCATTGGATGAAATAAGGAGTTTTCCTTTTTAATTTTACAGATTCACCCTTATAAAAATTAAAATCGGTAAAATTGTGGTTTTTGTTATATACAAACTCTATAGTGTCTGGATCATTTCCAGTTAAAAATGCATCTACATTATCTAAATTGTAGAAATTATCATAGACCCATTGGGCTTTTTTATCTTTTTTTGCTGCCTCTTCAACATTTTTTATTAAATCTTCTCTAACATCTGATTTCTTTTTTGGTTTTACTTCATATGTAAAGTCAAGAAAATTTTTCCTTTTAAAGGTATCGCTAGCAAGTGATTTTATATCTTCAATTATTTTTACGCTTTCTTCATCTATAAAGCCTTTGATGTCAAAATTTGGTTTTTTTGAACAAGAAGTTAGGCTAAGTAGAGATATAAGTACTATAAATATTTTTTTCATAATATCATTTTACTAGAAATTAGTATTGCTTCAATTAAATAAAACTTTAAAATTTTTTTATTAAGCATATAATAATCGAGTAATGTTTCTTGGCACCCATTACTAAAAAAATATCAAGGAGAAAAAAATGAAAGAGAAGTATTTTAGTTTAGATGACACTAATTTCTTAGTGAAATCTGCAGTTATAGCAGCTTTGTATGCTGTTTTAACAGTTATGTTACCAGTAGCATCTTATGGTCCAATCCAATTTAGGTTTAGCGAAATCTTAGTTTTGCTTGTTTTTTACAACAAGAGATTTATCCCTGGTCTTGTTTTGGGATGCGCTATAGCAAATTTATTTAGTCCAATGATGCTATTTGACGTTGTATTTGGTACACTTTCATCATATATTGCTTTTATGCTAATGATAAAGGCTAAAAACTTATACATCGCATCAATTTTTCCGGTTTTATTAGTTTCTATACCTGCTATTGGTACCTGGATATATCTAGCTAGCGATGAAGTATTTTTTGTACTTTTAATGCAATTTATGTTAAGTGAATTTGTTATGGTTTCAATTATCGGCGTAATGCTATTTAAGATGCTTGAAAAAAATGAAGGATTCATGTCATATATTTATAATTTTTAACTTTAAAACTCCTCTGGCCATGTTGGCTAGGGGAGTTTCTTTTACTTTTAGATTTTATTAAGTTTATCGATAATTTTTTCTATCTCATCGATTTTTTCTTTTAAATCATCTTCATTTTTTTGCTTCATACTGTCATAAACACAATGTTCGAGATGACCTCTTAAGACATCTTTATTTATATTTTTTAGGATTGAAATAGATGCCATTACCTGGTTTGAAATATCGATACAATATCTATCATCTTCTATCATTTTTATCAAACCATCTATCTGTCCACCGACAGTTTTAAGCTTTCTAATAGTCTTTTTTTTGTCAGCTTTCATTTATTTATTGTATGCCCTTAAACTCGTATCCTGCCTCTGTAATAGCATTTTCTATTGTTTTTTTATCAATGTTACCTTCATAAGTAAGCTCTGCATTTTTCTTATCAAGATTTACAATAACAGAATTTACATTATTAATCTCTTCAAGTGCGTTCTTAACATGTTTTGCACAGTTATTACAGCTCATTCCATCAACATTAACAATCATTTTTTTAACTTCGTTCATTTCATTCTCCTTTATATTTTCTTTTGTATTTTGGTATTTATTAGCGCTTGATTCAAACTTCCTAAGTCTAAGTGAATTTAAGCAAACAAAGACTGAAGAAAAACTCATAGCGACTGAGGCAAACATTGGATTTAGTGTCAAACCAAATTTTGGATATAATAAGCCTGCAGCAAGGGGGATTAGGATAATATTATAAAAGAAAGCCCAAAACAAATTTTCTTTTATTGTTTTTATTGTTGCTCTAGATAGGTCAATTGATCTTACTAGATCAAGAAGGTTATTCTTAACTAATACGACATCAGCCGAGTCTATAGCGATATCAGAACCCTTTCCAATGGCGATTCCTATATCTGCCCTTGCAAGAGCAGGAGCGTCGTTTATTCCGTCACCTACCATAGCAACTTTTTTATTTTCTGCTTGTAGGGTCCTTACAACCTTATCCTTATCTTGAGGGAGGATTTCAGCAAACTTTTTGTCAATATTTAAGCTTTTTCTGATTGCCTCCGCTGTCAAATCATTATCACCAGTGACCATTGTGACTTCAAAGTTCTCATTTTTGAGGATATCAATGGCGATTTTTGATGTATCTTTAGGTATATCCTTAGCGGCTATAAGACCAATTATTTCATTTGCGTTTGCAAAATACATTGATGTTTTACCATCTTTTGCTAATCTATCATTGATATTTTCATATTCATTTATACTGATATTATTTTCTTCCATTAGTCTGAGGTTTCCTGCATAATAGATGGTATTATTTATAATTCCCTTAATACCTCTACCTACTAATGACTCAAAACCTTCTACAGATAAGAGGCTTATATTTTTTTCTTCAGCATAAGCGTTAATTGCATTTGAAAGTGGATGCTCTGACAAGTGTTCCAAAGATGCAGCTATTTCTAAGAAAGAAACTTCATTCATCTGTGTAAATAAATCTGTCACAACAGGTCGGCCTTCTGTGATAGTTCCAGTTTTATCTAATAGGATGGCATCAACCTTGTGTAGATTTTCTAGACTTTCAGCATTTTTAAATAAAAGTCCAAGTTCAGCAGATTTGCCAGTGGCAACCATGATTGCCATTGGAGTTGCTAAACCTAGTGCGCATGGACAAGATATAACTAAGACAGAAATCATAAGGTTTAGGGCAAATTCAAAATTCTTTGTGTAAGAATACCAACCAATAAATGTAACTATAGAAATTAATATTACAGCTGGTACAAAAATGGCAGAAATCTTATCTGCAAGTTTTGCTATAGGTGCCTTTGTCTCGTTAGCTTCGTTCACAAGACTTATAATTTGTGCAAGTGTTGTATCTTCTCCGACCCTTGTAGCTTTAAACTTAAAAGACCCTTGGATATTTATTGTAGCTGATATTACATCATCACCAATATTTTTACTAATGGGTATGGACTCTCCAGTAATTGCAGACTCATCAACTATAGAAGAACCTTCAATAATTACTCCGTCTACAGGAATTCTTTCACCAGGTCTAATAATTATAATATCATCTTTTACTATGTCTTCTGTTGATATTTCAACTTCTTTATTATTTCTAATCACCCTTGCTATATCAGGGGTAAGACTCATTAGGTTTTTTAATGAAGCCTTTGTTTCGCCCTTACTCCTAGCTTCAAAAAATTTACCAAGAGTAATTAAAGTTAATATCATAGCAGATGATTCAAAATAGAGATTATGTCTATATGAATCTATTGTTGCAAAATCTCCTCGACCTGCAGCATGAGCCATACGCATAATAACAAAAATGCCATAAATCAAGGCTGATGAAGATCCCAGACCTACAAGGGCGTCCATATTAGGATTCTTATTTATAAGCGACTTAAAACCAGAAATGAAAAATTTCCTATTAACAAAAATGACGGGAATTGTTAGCAAAAATTGCACAAATGCATAATTAATTGCTCCCTCCGTACCTGCTAAAAACATCGGAATAGGTAGCCCTACCATAGGGCCCATAGCAACATACATAAGAACAGCCATAAAGAAAAATGAGATTTTAAGCCTGAATTTAGTGTTTTCTTCCTCAATTTCTTTAAGATTATCACTTGCCTTTGCTTTGTTTTTTTTCATGTTTTTTACACGAGCTTCATATCCTGCCTTTGAAACAGCGTTAATTATGTCTTCATCTGATATTTTATTTGGATCATAGTTAACGCTCATTGTTTCATTTATTAGATTGACATTGACATCGTCTACGCCAAGTTTCTTGACAGCCCTGTCAACAGCTGCTTGGCATGAAGCGCATGTCATTCCATAAACATCAAATCTTTGTTTCATCTAACCTCCTTTCACACCCCTAGGGGGTATCCAGAATAATTATATTTTTACTATTATTTTTGTCAAGTATAATAAACTTAAGGAGTTATTATGAAAAGGTATCATATAATTTTTAAAGGCAGGGTCCAAGGAGTGGGCTTTAGGTTTCAAGTGAAAATATTGGCAGATAGAATAGGATTAACAGGTAGTGTTAGGAACCTATATGATCAAAGTGTTGAAGTATATATCCAAGGAAACGATAATCAGTTATTGAGATTTTTTAAGGGACTTGAAAATATTAACTTTGCTATTATAGAAAGTAAAAATATTTTCGAAGTCCCACTTGATGAAGCAGAAACAAGTTTTGAAATAGTTTATTAATATTGAAGTATTGGTAAAAAAAGGATATAATAATTGCATGAGTTTAAAAAGCAAATTGGTTAAAGTATTAGCCAAATCAATTAGAAGTACATTAAAGCTATTGAATAGAAAAGCAACATCCCTGCCGGGTTATGTTGCATACAAACTAGATAAGGATATTCTAAAAGAGTTATCAAAAAATACCAAGTTTATTTTCGTAACCGGCACTAATGGAAAAACCATGACTACGCATTTCTTGGCAACTATCCTTAAGGAGCACTATCCAATAGTTTTAACCAATGAATCTGGCTCAAACATGGTACAGGGTATTATTACATCGCTCTTAGATAATCCGCCTAATGAACAAACAGTTGCTGTTTTGGAAGTAGATGAGGCCAATATAGTTAGAATTGGCAAATATCTGAAGGCTGATTATGTTGCTCTGACAAATATATTTAGAGATCAAATGGATAGGTTTGGGGAGATTTATAATATTTTAGATAAAATTATTGAAGGCCTAAATCTAATGCCAGAAGCAAGAATTATTGCTAATGGTGACCTGCCTATTTTTTCTTATGATAAACTTAAGAAATTTAACCCAATATATTTTGCAATTAGAGATGATGATCATATAGGTTACGATAGGGATGCTGAGTTTAACTCAGATGGTATTATATGTCCATCATGCCACAGTATCCTAAAGTATAGGACAGTAAATTATTCTTCTTTAGGTGATTTTGCTTGTCCTAATTGTGATTTTAAGTCGCCTGAAATAAGGTATACGATTGATAAAATTGCAAGTCTTGACCCTAATCATTCTAAATTTTTTATTGATGGGCGAGCCTACGAGGTAAATGTTGGTGGAGTTTATAACATTTATAATGCCTTGACTGCGTTGGCAGTTGCTTATGAGTTGCGATTATCTTATGATGAGATATATAAGGGGCTTAAAAAACAGAAAAATGTTTTTGGGAGACAAGAAAATATAAATGTTTTTGATAAAAATGTTGTTATAAATCTTGTCAAAAATCCAACTGGCCTTAACCAAGTCATCGACTTGGTAACTCTAGAAAAAGAACCAATTAGTCTTATTTGTTTACTTAATGATAATTATGCTGATGGATTGGATGTTAGTTGGATATATGATTCATATTATGAAAAACTAGCAGGGCTTGATATAAAAGATATATATGTATCTGGTAAAAGAAAAATTGATATGAAAAGAAGGCTTGAAATAGCTAATCTTTTTGATGGAGAGATCATAGAGTTTGATTATGTAAACCAGATAAAAGATGTTATTAAAAACGCAAAAACAGATAATATTTATATTTTATCAACCTATACAGCTATGCTTAAGTTAAGGGAGGTGCTTGCCTTATAAGAAAGATAAGAATATGTCACCTATATGGGAACCTTCTGAATACCTACGGTGATGTTGGAAATTTAATGGCCTTTGAGTATGAACTAAAAAGAATGGGTATAAATTCAGAAAGAAAGATAGTGTCTCTAGGTGATGATTTTAGAGCTTCTGATTATGACTTTGTATTTTTTGGGGGTGGTCAAGACTACGAACAAAATATAGTTAAAGATGATCTTATTAAAAAAAGAGATGAACTCGTTAATTATATCGAAAATGACGGGTTATTCCTTGCTATATGTGGTGGCTATCAACTATTAGGCAAGTACTACTATGGTGCTAATGGAGAAAAGATAGAAGGTCTTAATATTTTTGACCACTATACTTTAAATCAGGAGTCAAAGAATCGATTTACGGGCCAAATAAAAATTTATGTAAAAAGATTTGATGAAACATGCGTTGGCTTTGAAAATCATGGTGGTAGGACATTTTTGTCCGACAATCAAACTCCATTTGGTCAGGTTATAGAAGGAAATGGCAACAATGGAGAAGATAATACTGAAGGTTTTATCTATAAAAATACTATCGGGACATACTTGCACGGTCCAATTTTAGCGAGAAATGAGAATTTGTGCAGAAAAATCATAAAAATAATTATTTAAGGAGAATGATATGATGACAGAATCAAAACTAAGAACAAAAGAAGCTGATGAGTTATTTGAAGCTATTTTAATGCTTAAGGATATTGAAGAGTGCTACCAATTCTTTACTGATATATGTACAGCTAGAGAAATTCAATCTATTTCACAAAGGCTTCATGTAGCAAAACTACTTAAGATTAGAAAAACATATTCAGTAATTGAAGAAGAAACGGGAGCTTCAACTGCTACCATCTCTAGGGTAAATAGATCACTTAACTATGGTTCAGGTGGTTATGAGTTAGTCCTAGATAAATTAATTGAAAAGGATTTAAAAGAATCAAAAGAGTAAGCCTACTTACTCTTTTTTTTGCGGTATAATGTTAGGGTTAAGGAAGGATGTGTAGATGAATTTAGACAGGTTAAACGACAGGCAGAAAGAAGCTGTATTACATAAGGATGGACCTCTTTTGGTGCTAGCTGGAGCTGGAAGTGGTAAAACTTCAGTGCTCACTTCTAGTATTGCCTATAAGATAAAAGAAGAATCTGTAGATCCCAGAAATATTTTAGCCATAACCTTTACCAATAAGGCAGCCAATGAGATGAAAGAAAGAGTAAGCTCTTTACTTGACATGGATGTTGCCTATTTATGGATTGGTACATTTCACTCTATATGTGCTAGAATTTTAAGGATGAATATTGAAAAGATTGGATATTCTAATAATTTTACCATCTATGATACCCAAGACCAGAGAACCCTTATAAGAGACATCATAAAAGATCTAGGCTACAAAGATGATATAAATCCAAGGCTTGCTCAAAGCATAATTTCGAATGCAAAAAATAAGTCGATAAGTCCGGAAGATTTTTTAAAAATGAATTTTTATATGCAAAATGCAGATGAAATCGCTGAAATTTTTAAGAAATATGAAAAAAAGAAATACGAATATAATGCACTTGATTTTGATGACTTAATAGAGAAAGTTTTGGAGTTATTTGTTAAAGATTCAGAAACTCTTAGGTATTATCAAAATAAGTTTGATTATATTTTTGTCGATGAGTTTCAAGATACAAACAATTCACAGTATGAACTAATAAGATTTATTGCTGGTAAAAAACAAAATGTGGCCGCAGTAGGCGATGCTGATCAATCTATTTATTCTTTTAGGGGAGCTGATATTAGAAATATCCTCAGTTTTGAAAAAGACTTTAAGAATACAAAGATTATTAAACTTGAGCAGAATTATAGGTCTACATCTAAGATTTTAGATACCGCTAATGTTTTAATTGCAAATAACCTTGAAAGAAAAGAAAAAAATCTTTGGACCGAAAATGGCGATGGAGCTGATGTTTTATATAAGGAAACCTCAATAGAAAGCGATGAAAGTAAATTTGTTATTGATACTATTAAAAATTTATTAGCTGATGGTTACAAGGAAAGTGATATGGTAATTCTTTATAGGACCAACGCCCAGTCAAGGCCCTTCGAAGAAGCTCTCCTTAAAAATCTAATTGCCTATAAGGTTGTTGGCGGCCTAAAGTTCTATGATAGGAAAGAAATTAAAGATTTAATTGCCTATCTAAATATTTTGGTTAATAGCAAGGACGATGTTAGTTTAAAGAGGATAATCAACGAACCAAAACGTGGTATAGGTGATAAATCAATAGATCAGATAGAAAAAATTGCCATTAGTCACGGTATATCAATGCTTGACTTAATAACTGATGATAATTTTTCAATCTTAATGACTGATAGGTTAAAAAATCTCACCGATAAATTCTATAAACCTCTTGAAGAAATATTTATAAATGTTGATAAATATAAGATAGTTGATCTAATTAATGAAGTGTTAGAAAAGACTGGCTATCTTAGGTCGCTAGAAAAATCTCTTCTTGTTGAAGATAGGGCAAGGGTTGATAATATTAATGAATTTATTTCTTCAGCTGCTGACTACCAGGAGGCAAATCCTGAGGATAATTTAAGAGATTACTTGGAAAACCTCTCCCTTTTATCTGATATTGATAAGACTGAAGAAAATAATGAATCTATTTCACTTATGACTATGCACCAGGCAAAGGGGCTCGAATTTCCAGTTGTCTTTATAGTTGGTCTTGATGAGGGATTATTTCCAAGCAAGAGGAGTTTGGATGAGGGAAATCTTGAGGAAGAAAGAAGACTTTTTTATGTCGGAATCACTCGTGCTGAAGAAAAGTTATTTTTGACAAGTGCTCAGATGCGAAGAAATTATGGCAAGGTCACATATTACAAGCCTTCTCGTTTTATCGATGAAATAAAAGATTTAATAAAAAAAGAAACAAGTAGGGAATATATTGACTATAAATCCAAATCTTATGAGCAAGCAATGAACGAAGATTATATGAGGGAAAAGACCAGACAATCTGTTCTTGACCTTAAGATAAAAGCCTTTAAGAAAGATGACTCTACCTACCAGGTAGGAGATACTATTGAACATAGCAAGTGGGGAAGAGGAATGGTCGTCCAAGTTAAGGAAAGTCCAGAAGGAAATGAACTTGTAATTGCCTTTGATAAAAAAGGACTTAAGAAACTTAACCAAGCCTATGCACCAATTAAAAAGGTATAGATATGAATAAATTAGATGAACTTAAAAAAATAATTGAAAGAATAAATGAACTAGACTATCATTACTACACTTTAGATAAGCCTCTAGTTTCTGATGGTGAGTATGATAAGCTATATAATCAATTGATAAAATTACAAAAAAATTTAGCTTATGTTCCAGAAAACTCACCTACTAATAGGGTTGGGGGACAAATTCTAGATAAATTTGAAAAACATTACCATCTAACAAGACTATTAAGTCAAGATAAAGCTCAATCTTACGATGAAATAAAAGAGTGGATTGAAAGATGCAAAAGACTTAAGGAAGCATACGAAAGTACAAGTGGTGAGCGCTTACCTAATTTAGAATTTGTCATGGAATATAAATTTGACGGTCTTACCATTAATTTGACCTATGAAGATGGCATATTAAAAACAGCTGCGACACGTGGAAATGGAATAGTTGGTGAACAAGTTAAGGCTCAGGCAGAAACTATAAGGTCCATACCTTTTACCATTAAGGAAAAATCTTTACTTGAAATTCAAGGTGAAGCACTTATGCCTCTTTCGGAGTTAGACAGGTATAATAAAGAAAATGAAACTCAGCTTAAGAATGCTAGAAATGCAGCGGCTGGTGCTATTAGAAATCTAGATACTAAGGAGACAGCAAAAAGACATTTAACTGCATATTTCTATGCTGTTCCAACAAATAGTATTAATTTTAAAAATGAAGAAGAAATGTTATCGTTTTTAAAAGAGATGAAATTAAATGTTCATCCCTATCACAAGAAAGTTACAAGTCTTGATGAAATAATTAATGAACTTGAACGTATAAAAGAAGAAAGAAAAACTCTAGATGTTTTAACTGATGGAGTTGTTATAAAAATAAACGATAAAAAAACACAAGAAGTACTGGGAGTTACTGAGAAATTCCCTAGGTGGTCAATAGCTTTTAAATTTGAACCAGAAGAATTCACAACTAAACTTCTTGATGTTATTTGGAATGTTGGTAGGACTGGTAAAGTAACTCCTTCTGCTATTCTTGAACCGGTTGATTTTTCGGGAGTTACAGTATCTAGAGCGACCCTAAATAACTATGATGATATCGAAAGAAAAAAAGTAAAAATTGGATCAGACGTTTTTATAAGAAGGTCAAATGATGTAATACCTGAAATCTTAGGAGTAGTAGATGAAAATCAACCAGGAACAATAAAAATAGAAAAACCTACTCATTGTCCATATTGTCATAGTGAATTAATTCAAGAAAAGGTCCACATAGTTTGTCCTAATTCAATATCTTGCACA
The DNA here is from genome assembly GCF_000758765.1 of Anaerococcus lactolyticus S7-1-13. Taxonomy (NCBI): domain Bacteria; kingdom Bacillati; phylum Bacillota; class Tissierellia; order Tissierellales; family Peptoniphilaceae; genus Anaerococcus; species Anaerococcus lactolyticus. Next base: position 29,270 of record NZ_JRMW01000033.1, on the reverse strand, counting down.
CCTCAGCTTCTAGCTAGGATGGAACACTATGCATCAAGAAATGCTATGGATATTGAGGGCTTATCAGAAAAAACAATTGGTCAATTAATAGAAGAATTAAGCATAAAAGAAATTTATGATATTTATGACTTAACCTATGACGAGTTAATAAAACTTGAAAGGTTCGGTCCTAAAAAAACACAAAATCTATTAGCTTCAATAGAAGATAGCAAAAATAGGGATTTAGATGCTTTCATTTATGCCATAGGTATCCCAAATGTTGGCGAAAGAACAGCTAGAGATTTGGCTAACAAATTTAAATCATTTGATAAATTAAGAAATGCTACAGTAGATGAATTAATTGAAATTGATGATATTGGTGAAATTACTGGTGAAAATATAGTAGAATTTTTCCACGATAAAAATATAGTAGAATCTATAGATATTCTTTTATCTAAGGGTATTAATCTCAATAATCCAAGAGAAAACACAAGTGATTCAAAAAAATTAGATGGAATTAATTTTGTAATTACTGGAACTATTGATGGATATAGCAGAGATGATATTAAGAAGATGCTCGAGGATAACGGAGCAAATGTAAGAGGTTCGGTATCAAAAAATACAGATATTGTACTTGCTGGAGAAAAAGCTGGATCAAAAAAAGATAAGGCTATAGAATTAAATGTAGAAATATATGAAGATGAGAAGCTATATAGTTTCTTATCTGAATTAAAAGGAGAATAGGATGGATGTAAAAGAAGTAGAGAGAATCTACAACCTTAGCCATTTAAGTTTAGAAAATCAAGATAAAGAAGTGATTGCAAATAAATTCAACAGGGTTTTAGGTTTTATTGAAGAGATTTTTGAAGTTGATACAAAAGATGTTGAGATGACAGAATATATAAAAAATCATAAGGCTGTATTTAGAGAAGACACACCTAAAGAATCACTTGCAAGGTCAAAAGCACTAGAAAATGCAAAAGATACTGAGTTTGGTTACTTTAGATTAGATTGGAAACTATAGGAGCAATGATGGATATAAAGGATATTATAGATAAATATAAAAATAGAGAAATTAGTGTAGAAGAGAATACAAAAAACATTCTTGAAAAAATCAAAAACGATGACACAAATGCCTATATTACTTTTGATGAAGAAGATTCATTAAAAAGAGCTAAGTTGCTTGATGAAAAGTTAGCGAGTGGCGCAGAACTTGGTTCGCTTTTTGGTATAGCTGTTGCAGTTAAGGACAATATTTCATATAAAAATATGAATATGACCTGTGCATCAAAAATGCTGGAGAATTTTAGACCTATGTTTGACGCAAAAGTTGTGGAAAATCTTTTAGCAGAAGATGCAATTATTATCGCTAAAACTAACATGGATGAATTTGCTATGGGTGGCAGAGGAAAAACTTCTTATTTTGGTCCTGTTAAAAACCCAGTTGATAAAACAAGACTAACTGGAGGTTCTTCATCAGGATCAGCTGCAGCTGTTGCAAAAGAAGATGTGCTAATTGCCCTTGGTACTGATACAGGTGGATCTGTAAGGTGCCCTGCAAGTTATTGTAATATCCTTGGATATAAGCCAACTTATTCTATGGTAAGTAGAAATGGTGTAGTTTCAATGGCAAACACCTTAGATCAAGTTTCAGTTTTTGGAAAAAATGTTGCAGATATTAGGACTATCGCTCAAGTTATAGAAGGTCCAGATGAACATGATATGACCGTAAGACTTGATGATTACAAGTATGAGATGGATACCTATGATTTTAAGGGAAAGAAAATTGCTTATATTCCATCAGATGATGAGATGCATATGGATATTGATTCTACTGTAGAAAAAGATTATAATAGCGCTCTAGATGAGCTTAAAAAGCTGGGAGCCGACCTTTCTCCAATAAATCTTAAGTATTCTAAATATGCTAATCCAGTATATAATGTTGTTATGTCAAGCGAAGTATCATCTAACATGTCAAGATTTGATGGAATCAGGTTTGGTTACCAAAGTGATAAGTACACATCAGTTGACGAATTATTTATAAATTCAAGATCAGAAGGTCTTGGTGAGGAAGTTCAAAGAAGGATAGCTCTTGGAACCATGTACTTATCTGCTGATGATAATCAAAGAGTCTACAGACAAGGTCTTAAATTAAGAACGTTAATCAAACAAGAACTAGAAGAAGTATTTAAAACTTATGATCTTATAATAACCCCAACAGTTACAAACCTACCACCAAGTTTAGATGACGATTACCAAGATCCATTAAGTGATTTTAAATCTGATGGTTTTAACGTTATTGTAAATCTATCTGGAATGTGTGGCTTATCTGTTCCTGTTAGAAAAGGAATTTCAGGTTCTGTTCAATTTATTGCAAATGCAAACGAAGATAGCAAATTGTTAAATGCTGGAGAAGAATTTTTAAGGAGATTAAATGAAAACTAAAACAATAATAGGTCTTGAGATCCACGTTGAGTTATCTACAGATACAAAAATGTTTTGCTCCTGTAAAAATGAATTCGGAGCAGTACCTAATACCAACGTATGTCCTATTTGTCTAGGTCATCCAGGCACACTACCACAAATGAATAAAAGAGCTGTAGAATACGCAGTTATGGCTGGACTTGCCTTTAATTGCAAAATTCGAAATGAACAAAAGGTCGATAGAAAAAAATATTTTTATCCAGACTTAGTTAAAGGTTATCAGCTTACCCAGTTTGATAAGCCATATGCTTATGAAGGATACTTGGAGCTTGCTAGTGGTAAACACATTAATATAAGGGAAATCCATATGGAAGAAGATACTGGAAAATCAAATCATAACGATGATGATACAGTACTTATGGATTATAACAGAGCTGGGGTACCTTTAATAGAGATAGTTACAGATCCTGACATATCTTCACCAGAGGAGGCAAGAGAATTTGTAGAAAATCTAGCAGCAACTCTAAAATTCCTTGGAGTTTCTGATTGTATAATGGCTGAAGGTTCTATGCGTGTGGATGTAAATGTCAACATTAAAGACGAAGAATCAAATCTTAGAACTGAAATAGCTGAAATTAAAAATATCAACTCAATAAGAGCTATAGAAAATGCCTTAAGTTATGAGGTCGAAAGACAAACAAAACTTTTGGAAGAAGGTAAGACTGGTGTTAAGGAAACCAGAAGGTGGGATGATATTGAGCTTAAGACTATTCATATGAGAAATAAGGAAGTCGGAAATGACTACAGATTCTCAGCTGATGGTGATATTCCTGATATTTATCTTTCTGATGAGTTTATTAACCATATCAGGGGACATCTACCAGAATTACCAAGTGAAAAACAAACAAGATACATCAAAGACTACAAGTTGTCTGAGTATGATGCAAATCTTTTAAGCCATGATAGAAATCTGGCTAATTTATTTGAAGAGACAGATAGATTTGTAAAAGATCCAAATACAACTGCTAATTGGATTCTAACAGAATTATCTAGAAGATTAAATGAAGCTGATGAAACTGCTGAGAATATGAAATTAACAGTTGATAATTTTGCTAAATTGATTAATCTTGCTAAGGAAAATAAGGTTAACAATAATGTGGCTAAAAAACTTCTAAGAGATATCTATACTACTAACGAAGATCCAGAAAAACTTGCAGAAGAGAGAAATCTTCTTCAAATCTCAGATTCTTCATTCTTAGAGGATATTGTAGTCGAAGTTCTTAAAGAAAATCCTCAATCTATTGAAGATATCAAAAATGGAAAAGATAGAGCCTTTGGTTTCTTGGTTGGTCAAGCTATGAAAAAAACCAAGGGTAAGGGTAATCCTCAAGAAATCAATAAACTTTTAAAAGAAAAGATAGGAGAATAGGAAGTGTGAGGACACTTCCCTTTTTCGAATTAAGAATAAAATTTAAAATGTAAAATGTATTTAGACCAATAGTCTAAATCTAAAACAGATAAAAAGTAAAATAGTCATAAAAGAAGTTGAAACAAGGTGAGGTATTCAGTGATAGGCATTGATATAATTTCAGTAAGCAAAATAAAAGAAAAATCAGATAAAATTTTAAGGAAAATTTTCACTTCAAAAGAGCTCTCATATGCTTTTAAGAAAGAAAATTCCTATCAGACCTTAGCTGGAATTTTTGCCTTAAAAGAAGCGGTTATAAAAGCCTATAATCTTGATATAACATATCTTAAGGAAGCAAAGATTGAAGTTTTACACGAAAAAAATCGTCCGTATATTTCTATAAACAGTAAAATATGCGAATGCGAAGTTTCGATTTCTCATGATGATGGTAAGGCCATAGCTATTTGTATGAATAATGAAATACCAAATCTCACAATAGAAAATGAAATGAGAAATATTTTGCCCAAAAGAAAAAAAGAAAGCCATAAGGGCACTTATGGAAAAGTCGCTATACTTGGTGGATCAGAAGGTATGTCCGGTTCTTGTTTTCTATCTGCAACAGCATGTCTTAGAGCAGGGGCAGGGCTCGTTTATCTACTGGTTCCATCATCTATTAGTAAAATTTTACAGATTAAGTCTTGCGAGCCTATTATAAACACTATTGATTCTTATAATTTAAAGTATAATAATTATATACTTGATCAGATTTTTGGATACTTAAATGATAAGGATGTCCTAGCTATAGGCCCAGGTATGGGTACGGATCCAAGCTTAAATAAGTTAATAGGTAATATAATTAATGAGTTTAATGGTAAAATTATTATTGATGCAGATGGATTAAATGCGGTAGCTAAAGATAAATCGGTATTAAGTAAGAAAAATATTATCTTAACTCCTCATTTAAAGGAATTTTCGAGATTAACAGGACTTTCTATAAGTGAAATAAATAAAGAAAGAATTAAAATTGCAAAGGAATTTGCAAAAAAATATGAGATTATACTTGTTTTAAAATCTGAAAACACCCTAGTAACTGATGGGGACAAATTATATATAAATAAATTAGGTAATCCTGGAATGGCAACTGCTGGAAGTGGGGACGTTTTGACGGGCGTGATATCAGGCCTGCTTCCAATTTTAAATGAATTTGATGCAGCAAAACTAGGAGTTTATCTTCACTCTCTTGCTGGAGATCTAGCTAGTAGTTACTTATGTGAAGAATCTCTTATAGCGAGTGATATAATCACTTATTTACCAAAAGCAATTCGACTTTTGAGGTAGTTATGCAAGAAACATATTTAGAAGTAAACATCGATAAAATTAGAAATAATATTATTAAAATAAAAAATTTAAATCATCGTTCGAAATTTTGTGCTGTGGTAAAAGCTAATGCCTATGGACTAGGTTCTGATATAGTTGGCAGAGAAATAGAAGATTTGGTAGATTATTTTGCTGTGGCTAGATTAAGTGAAGGGATTTTGTTAAGAAGGGCTGGTATAAAAAAACCAATCCTCATTTTAGGCTATGTCGGCTTGGATGATATTAGTAAATGTTTTGAAAATGATATTGATATTTCAGTTTATGATTTAGGCCTTGCCAAAGAAATTGATAAACTCGGTTACAAGCTTAAGGCCCATCTTGTCTTGGATACAGGGCACGGCAGAATAGGATTTAGAGCTGACCAAATTGAAAATATTAGGCAATTAAAGACCTTAAGTAATATAAAAATAATTTCAGCCTTTAGTCATTTCTCAACTGCTGACGAAGAGGATAATAGCTTTACCGAGAAGCAAGAAGAGATTTTCGACTATATAATTGAACAGATAAAAAATGATTTTGATTTAGAATTTGTTCATCTTGCCAACTCTGCTGGGACAATTAGGCAGAAGATTTTTAAAGATATGTATAGGATAGGCATATGCCTATATGGCCTATATCCATCAGAAGTTGTCAGGGATAATACTGAAATAAAACTTGAAAAAGCATTTAAGCTTTACTCTTTTGTTCATTTTATAAAAAATATTGATAAAGGGACGCCGATTTCATATGGAAGAACCTTTGTAAGTAGTAAACCTATGAAAGTAGCAACCGTCGCAATAGGTTATGCAGATGGTTATTGTAGGGCTTTTTCAAACATGGGTAAAGTTTACATAAACGGTTATGGTTGCAAGGTTTTGGGTAGAGTATGTATGGATCAGATGATGGTCGATGTAACAGGCCTTGACGTTAAAATAGGCGATAGGGTAGAAATTTACAAAGAAATAGATAAGGATGCTAATCTTATCGGAACTATATCCTATGAGCTTATGACAAATATATCTATGAGAGTTAAAAGGATTTATATAAAAGAAGGAATGGTTATAGCAAGACGCGATTATTTAGGAGAAATATATGAAAGTTAAAAGAGGAGACTTATATTATGCAGATCTTTCTCCTGTAGTCGGTAGCGAACAGGGAGGGGTAAGACCTGTTATAGTTGTACAAAATGATGTAGGCAATAAATATTCACCTACAATAATTGTTGCTCCAGTCACAAGTCAAATGAATAAGGCTAAACTTCCAACCCACGTTAAACTAAAAGGAAACAAATATGGTCTTCCTAAAAATTCTGTGGCATTGATGGAGCAATTAAGGACTATTGATAAAAAAAGACTTAGGGAAAAAATTGGAACTTTTTCTGTAGATATAATGAACAAAATAGATGAGGCAATGACAATATCACTTGCTCTTGCACAAGACTAAAAAACCAGCCATATAAGCATTTGCTTATGTGACTGGTTTTTATTTGGCTATTAAATAGTTTTTAGATATTTACAAGATTTTTTTGGTCTTCTACAATCATTTTTGCAAGTTTATCTGGGTTTCCACATCCTGTGGTTATTACAAGGTCATCATCTTTTATTATTGTGTATATATAATCTCTAGCTTCTTCGAAAGTTGAGATATATTTGGCATTTAGCCCTTTCTTAACCATTGCATCAACAACATCCTTGGAATGGATAGTAGGATCGAATTTTTCTCTAGCTGCATAAATGTCTGTAACTATTATTTCATCGGCAGAATTAAAACTATTTAAGAAATCATTAAACAAGGTTTTGGTTCTTGAATATGTGTGTGGTTGCCAAACGCATATTAATCTACCCTTAGTATGCTCTTTTAATGCATCTAAAGTCACTAAAATTTCAGATGGATGATGACCATAGTCTGTCATTATTGTTGTCTTGTTTACATGACCAATGATTTGCATCCTTCTATCAAGACCTGTGTATTTTAGTATATTTTCTCTAATTGTATTAATATCAATCCCATTTTCATAAGTTGCAATAATTGAAGCCATAGCGTTGTTTATATTATGTCTTCCAATTACACCAAGTTTAAAATGCTCAACATCACCATTTCTCATCACTAGGTCAAAACTTGGTCTACCAACTTCATCAAAATTTATATTGGTTGCGTAATAATCAGCATCAGGATTTTCTTGACCATAAGTAATAAGATCACCTTGGACAGCATCAAGGATTAGTTTATTGTTTTCTTCATTAAGATTTAAAATAGTCTTTGAATTTTCATCTTGGTTTCTTAGGTATTCTTTAAAGGTGTTAACTATATCATTTAAATCTTTATAATAATCTAAGTGGTCTTCATCAATATTTAAAATAATAACTGTTTGTGGAAAATAATATCTGATGTTACCCTTATATTCACAAGCTTCAGTTACTAGGAAATCTTCATTACCAACTTTAACATTACCCTTCATATCGTCTAAAATACCACCAAGAAGGATAGTAGGATTTTCATCTGAATGTAATAAAATTTTTGAAATCATACTGGTTGTTGTTGATTTACCATGAGAGCCCGAAATTGCAATAGAGTTCTTATAATTTCTCATTAGGGCACCTAAGAATACGCCTCTTGTAACAACAGGAGCATCAAGTTTTTTAGCTTCAATTAATTCTTCGTTATCATCAGCTATTGCATCTGTATATACGACAAGGTCAGGATTTTTAATATTTTCTTTTCTTTGACCAATATAAACTTCTATGCCAAGATTTTTTAAAATTTTAACTGTATCTGATTCGCTTCTATCAGATCCTGTAACCTTATAACCCTTTTCAAACAATAGATGGGCAAGTCCACTCATTGAAATACCACCTATACCAATAAAATGAACGTATTTAAAATCGTGTCCATCTAAATTAAATTCAAACATATATTTATAATCTCCTTAATAGTTCAGTCTTTAAGTATATTTACTATATTATACCATATTTAATATTGAAAACTTGTCAAGTTCTACTTTGAATATAAGAATAGATGACGTATATTTATATTAGAATGTAAAGTTAAAAGGAGGAACCATGAAATTTGTTATAGCTAATGATCATGGTGGTATTGATTTACAGCCTGCTGTTTGCGAAAAACTTCAAGAGCTTGGACATGAAGTTGTCCATGTAGGTACATATGATAAAGAATCTTGTGACTATAGTGATTTTGCTGTCAAAGCTTGTGAAAAAGTTATCAATAACGAAGCTGATTTTGCTATTCTAATTTGTGGTACAGGCTTAGGCATGTCTATTTCTGCAAACAAGATCAAAGGAATTAGAGCTGCTTGTGTTTCTGAACCATTTTCAGCAAAGATGAGTAGGGCACATAACAATGCTAATGTATTATGTATTGGAGCTAGAGTTATTGGAAGCGAGCTATGTAAAATGATAGTAGAAGAGTTTGCAAAAACTCCATTTGAGGGTGGACGCCATCAAAGACGCGTAGATAAAATTTGTAAAATAGAAGAGGAAAATTGAGACTTTTTGAGTCTCTATTTTTGTTTATGAAAAAGGAGTATATATGACAATACCAACACCGCACATATCGGCTACAAGCAAAGATCAAATAGCAAAAACTGTGTTAATGCCGGGAGATCCATTGAGAGCTAAGTATATAGCTGATAATTTCCTTGAAGATGTAACACAATTTAATGAAACTCGAGGCATGTTAGGATTTACTGGTTACTATAAGGGTAAAAGAGTATCAGTAATGGGAAGCGGAATGGGCATCCCATCTTCTATGATTTATTTTAATGAGCTTTTCGATTTTTATGATGTTGATTGCATAATAAGAGTAGGCACAGCAGGTTCAATGCAAGAAGATGTTAAACTACATGATATTGTAATAGCACAATCTGCTTGTTCTGAATCATCAATAAATGATAATTTATTTGGTAATATACATTTCTCTGTAAATCCGGATTTTGATTTGCTAGTCAAAGCAGTTGAGAAATCAAGAGAATTAGGATATAGGACCCACTGTGGTCAAGTTCATTCATCAGACCAGTTTTATAACAATATGGAGCCTAAAGTTTTTGAAAATTTACGAAAATATGGGATTCTATGTGTTGAAATGGAATCTTATGGTCTATTTATGGCAGCAAGAAAACATGGAAAAAAAGCCTTGGGTATTTTTACTATCTCTGATTCTCTGATTGAAAATGTTTCGGATAGTGCAGAAAATAGGCAAAAATCATATACTAATATGATGCAACTTGCCTTAGAGGTGGCAGAAGGTTAGGATGATTAAAACTATAATAATGGCTGCTGGTGAAGGAACAAGAATGAAATCAGAAACTTCTAAGGTTCTTCACAAGTTGATAAATAAAGAAATTATAAAATACGTAAAAAATGCAAGTGATTTTGATCAGTCAGAAACTATTATTATTGCAGGAAAAAACAAAGATAAACTTAAAGAGTTATTCCCAGATGTAACAATAGTTGAGCAAAAAATTGGACCAGGTATTCCTTATGGTACCGGTTACGCAGCTAGTCTTGCCTTAGATTATATAGAAGACAATGACCAAGTACTAATTTTGAATGGTGATATTCCACTAATAAAGAAAGAATCTCTTGAGAATCTTATTGCTTACCATGCTAAGACTAATTCTTCTTGCACTATACTTTCTACTAAAATAGATAATCCTAAGGGATACGGAAGAATTATCAGAGATGATAATGATAACTTTATAAGAATAACAGAGGATAGAGACCTAAATGATGGTCAAGAAAATATAAATGAGATTAATGTTGGAATTTATATTTTTAAGGCTCAGGATTTGAAAGAAGCACTCGCTAAAATTGATTCAAACAATGATCAAAATGAACTTTACCTAACCGATTGTATAGGTGTTCTAAAAAGTGAAAACAAGATAGTCACAGCTTTTGTAAGTAATGATTGTGATGAGTTTTACGGTATTAATAATAAGTATGAACTTTATAAGGCAAGCAAAATTTTACAAAATCGAATTAATAAAAAACATATGTTAAATGGTGTAATAATTGAAAGCCCAGATACTACTTTTATTGAAGAAGGCGTTGAAATTGGTAGCGATACTGTTATATCAGGTTTTGTTAAAATTTATGGAAACTCTAAGATAGGCAAGTCTTGTTTAATTGATGGATCTACAAGGATAATCAATTCGACAATCGAAGATTATGTTAGGGTTGATAATGCTGTCATTGAAGACTGCTACATGGAAGAAAATAGTAACATTGGCCCATACTCTAGGATAAGACCAAATTCTCATATAGGCAAGGGAGTTCATATCGGCAATTTTGTTGAAGTTAAAAATTCAAGACTTGGTGAAGGTACCAAGGCAGGTCATCTTGCTTATATTGGTGATAGTGATCTTGGTAAGGATATAAATGTTGGTTGTGGTGTAGTTTTTGTAAACTATGACGGCAAATTTAAGCATAGGTCAATCATAGGAGACGGCGCTTTTATTGGATCAAATGCAAACATAGTTGCACCAGTAAAAGTCGAGAAGGAAGGTTTTGTTGCAGCTGGTTCTACTATTACTGAAGATGTTAGTTCGGGCGAACTAATAATCGAAAGGGCAGAACAAAAACATATTAAGGGTTATGTTGAAAGAAAAAAGGAAAGAGATAAAAATCATAAGGAGTAAAAATGTCATCTAAAGGAAACAAATACATTCAAAGAGGGGAATTGAAGTTATTAACAGGCAATTCAAATATTAAATTAGCAGAAAGTGTTGCAAAAAACCTTGGAATCGAACTCACTAAGGCTGATATCAATAAATTTAAAGATGGTGAAATCAGTATAAAGATTAATGAATCAATCAGGGGAAAAGATGTTTTTATAGTTCAACCTACATCAAATCCAACCAATGATAATCTAATGGAATTATTAATAATGATTGATGCATGTAAGAGAGCCTCTGCTGGCTATATTAATGCAGTTATCCCTTACTATGGGTATGCTAGACAAGATAGAAAAACTAGGGGAAGAGAACCTATTACAGCAAAACTTGTAGCAAATCTTCTTACTGTTTCAGGTGCTGATAGGGTTATAACCATGGATCTTCACGCAGGTCAAATTCAAGGTTATTTTGATATTCCTGTTGACCATTTTTCTGCTATTAGACTTCTTTCAACACATTTTCAATCATTTGCCTTTGATAAACCAGAAGAATTTGTAGTAGTAAGTCCTGACTTAGGTGGTGTAAGACGTGCTAGAGAATTTGCCGATTATCTCAAGCTTCCTATAGCCATTATAGAAAAAAGAAGACCAATGCCTAATGTATCTGAAGTTATGTCTGTAATCGGAGATTTTAAGGGCAAACATGCTATAATTGTTGATGATATGATTGATACAGCTGGTACTATTACAAATGCAGCAGATTATCTAGTAGAAAATGGAGCTAAGGATGTTTATCTAGTTGCAACTCATGGAGTATTCTCAGGTGATGCTATTACCAAACTACAAAAACCATCTGTTAAGGAAGTTGTAATTACCGATACAATTGCCTTGCCAGAAGAGAAGAAAATTGACAAGATTACTCAGCTATCAATAGCACCACTTTTAGCTGAAGCTATTAACAGAATCAATACTTACGAATCAATAAGTGGTCTGTTTACGGTTATAGAATAATGTATTATATTGTAGGATTAGGTAACCCTGGATTACAATATGAAAATACTAGACATAATGTCGGTTTTATGACTATTGATTATTTGGCGAACAAATATAATATAGATGTAAGAAAATTAAAATTTAAATCACTATATGGTCAGGGAGAAATTTCTGGCCATAAAGTCATGCTCATAAAACCTCAAACCTATATGAATAATTCAGGCGAGGCTGTAAGAGAATTAAGAAACTTTTATAAGTTTGATATAGATAAACTTATTGTAATTTATGACGATATTGATATTGACTTTGGCACTGTTAGAATTAGAAAAAAAGGTTCAGCAGGCAGTCACAATGGCATGAAATCAATTATTTATCAAATACAAGATGATAAATTTCCACGAATTAAGGTTTCTATAGGAAAAAAACCAGAAAAATGGGACTTAGCAAACTTTGTTTTAAGTGGTTTTTCTAAAGAAGAAGTAAGTATACTTGAAGATGAAATTAGACTTGCTGCTAAGGGAATTGAAATTATTCTAAAAGAAGATATTGATATGGCAATGAACAAGTGTAATTCTGTCAAACTGGTAGAAAATAATAATGAATAAATTAATTGAACAATTAATTAATATTGATCAGATTAAAAAAATTAAATACGGACTTAAAGACTATTCTCCACTATATATCCAAGCTTTAACTGATGGTATTAAGGCTCATCTTGCTCTGGCTATCTTTGAATCGCTTGGAGAAAATGTGGTCTTTATAACAGATAATCCTAAAAGATCTGAAAAGTTTTTGCAGGATATAAACCAAATTTCTGCTAAAGCTAAACTTTATCCCGACTTAGATACCAACTTTTATAATATCAAATCAATTGATGATAAAAAAATCAATCAAAGATTGGAATGTTTGATTAGTTTGTCAAAAGGTGAAAAGTTTATTACAGTTACAAATTTTGCTGCAATAAAAAATAAACTTACGACTTTAGATAGATTTAACAAATCTTTTGTTATTATAGATGAAGAGAGCATAATAGATGTCGATGATTTTATTAACAGTCTTAGTGCTCTTAATTATAATCCAACAGATTTTGTAGAGGAAAGAGGTGACTTTGCAAAAAGAGGTTCAATAATTGATGTTTGGCCAATTAATTATGAAGACCCAGTTAGGATTGAGCTTTTTGATGATGAAGTTGATTCTATAAGAATCTTTGATAAAAATACCCAAAGAACAATAAAGAAAATAAAAAACGTAGAGATAGGCCCAGCCAATGAACTTTTATACGATTCTGATGACTATAAAAAAGTAATTAAGGCTATTTCTAATGATATAGACAAGAAAGAAGTTACTAATACAAAAGATCAAAAGCTAGTAGATAAGTATAAGCAAATTATTTCTTTTTTAGATCAAAAAATGTATGTTGCAAATAAAGACTTGATTAATGCCTATAGAACAGAAAATTATTCAAGCTTTATTGACTACCTACCAGCTGGAACTATCTTTATTTTTGATGATATTTCAAGGATTTATGAGTCTGTCACAAAAGATGATGAAAAATTCTTAGAAGATTTAACCTATCAAATGGAAAATGGTGAAGTCTTTGGTAGTTTTGCTAATTATTTGTTAGATAGTAGTGAGATATATAAAAATATATCGGAAAAATCAATTATAAATTTCACATCTATCCTTAAAAGAACAAAATTATTTTCACCAAGGAAAATTATCGATTTAAAGACAATAGAAGCAGAAAATTTTAATAAGGATATAGAAAATTTCATAAGAACAAGTATTGATCTAGCAAAAAGAGATAAAAAAGTTTATGTATTTGCAGGTTCTAAGTCTAGAAAAGAAAATCTATTAAAAAGTTTTATCGATCACGACTTTTTGCTTGCTGGTTTTGAGGAAAATTACACAGACTTTGATAAAACACCAATCATTATTTCTGATAAAAATTCCAGTGAAGGATACTATATCAAAGATGTAGATCTTTTCGTATTTACAAGTAAAGAGGTTTTTGGTAAGACTAGTTCTAAAAAGAATAACCGCAAAAAAGTATCATCTAAGAATATTATAAATTATTCAGATTTAGAGATAGGCGATTATGTTGTTCACGAGAACAATGGGATTGGTATTTATAAAGGGCTTACAAAAATTGAGAGAAATGATGTTGAAAAAGATTTTATATTAATAGAATATAGAGGAAACGATAAGCTTTACATACCTGTAGATCAAATGAACTTGGTTAGTAAATACATTGGTAATAGGGGAGAAAAACCAAAACTATCTGCTCTAGGCTCTCTACAGTGGCAAAAATCAAAGCAAAGAGCAAAAAAAGCAGTTGATGAAATAGCTGATGATTTAGTAAAATTATATGCAAAAAGAGCCAAAGAAAAGGGGCATGCTTTTTCTAAGGATACTACTTGGCAGGTAGAGTTTGAAAATTCCTTTCCATATGATGAGACTTTTTCTCAATTAAGAAGTATTGAGGAGATCAAAGCTGATATGGAAAGCGAAAATCCTATGGATAGGTTGTTATGTGGTGATGTAGGTTATGGCAAAACTGAAGTAGCTTTAAGAGCTGCTTTTAAAGCTATCATGGATGGATATCAGGTTGCCTTTCTTGTGCCAACCACAATTCTTGCCAACCAACATTATCATACAATGGTAGAAAGGTTTAAGGATTTCCCAATTACTTGTGCTATGTTATCCAGGTTTAATACCAAGGCTAAGGATGATAAGATATTAAAAGATATAAAGTCTGGCAAAATTGATATTGTTGTTGGAACTCATAGGCTGTTGTCTGATGATGTTAAGTTTAACAAATTGGGGCTATTAATTATAGATGAAGAGCAAAGATTTGGCGTAAAGCATAAGGAAAAATTCAAAAAATTCAAGGCATCAATTGATGTGTTGACTCTTTCTGCAACACCAATACCAAGGACGCTTCAGATGTCCTTATCAGGCATAAGGGATTTATCAACTCTAGATGATCCTCCTGAAGAAAGACTTCCTGTAAATACTTATGTTTTAGAATTTGATTCTGGAATAATAAGAGATGCTATACTTAAGGAAATAAATAGAAATGGTCAAGTTTACTTTGTTTATAACAGGGTAAATGACATAGAAAAATTATTTTTGAAAATAAAAGATTTAGTTCCAGAAGCCAGCATTGAGATTGTCCATGGGCAGATGAGTCCTAGACAAATCGAAAATATCATGATGGATTTCATAGATGGCAAGATAGATATACTACTTGCGACAACAATTATAGAAACGGGTATGGATATAAAAAATGTCAATACCATAGTAATCTATGATTCAGACCTAATGGGTTTATCTCAGCTTTATCAGTTGAAAGGTAGAATAGGAAGGGGATACAGATCATCTTATGCTTATTTTACTTACAGGTCAGGAAAAATTTTGACCGAGATTGGCGAAAAGAGATTAAAATCCATAAGAGATTTTTCAGATTTTGGTTCTGGTTATAAAATAGCAATGAAAGACTTGGAATTAAGAGGTGCAGGAAATCTCTTAGGTGAAAGTCAATCTGGTCATGTTGAAGCTGTTGGTTATGACCTTTATGTAAAATTTCTTCAAGAAGCTGTTGAAAAAGCATCAGGCAAGGAAGTTAAAATTAAATTAGAAAACCAAACTTTCATTGATATAAAAATAGATGCATATATTCCAAATTCCTATATCAATGATTCTTCGCAAAAAATTGAAATTTACAATCGTATAGCAAATATAAATGATAAAAGTGATTACGATGCTTTGGTTGAAGAATTGATTGATGTTTATGGAGATATTCCTGTAATAGTGGATAATATAATGTATGTATCTCTTATTAAAGCTATCGCTTCAGAAAATGGTTTCACTGAAATAAGAGAAATTAATAATAGCATATATTTATTTTTTGCAAGTAAGGATAATTTTACATTTGAAGAATTAAAATATATAAATGAAACCTACAAGGGGGTGATGAGCCTAGATTTATCTGACAAACCAGCATTTATAATTCCTGCAATAAAGACTAAATTACTTGACACATACGAACTTTTAGATACAATTAAGAAAATAAGGAGTAAATAATGAAAAAGAAATTATTAATCGCAATGTTAGCATCAACAATGGTGCTAGGCGCTTGTGGAAATCAAGCAAATGACAACAAAAAAGATTCGAAAATGGAAGAAAAAGCTAGTGATATTAAAGAACTAGATAAGGGAACTATCGCTATTGTAAATGGTGAAAAGATTTCAAAGGATGCTTACAAGGCTGAGATGAGTTTCTACGGATCAATGCTTGCTAGTAGACAAAATTTGAAGAACTCAATTGTTCAAATGATGGTTCAAGACAAATTAATTGCCGACGATATGAAGGCTAATAAAATTGAAATTTCTGATAAAGAAGTTAATGATGCATTCTTAAATTCAGTTAAACAATTTGGTGGTCAAGAACAATTTGACAAGATGCTTGATGATTACAATATGGATGTAGAAAAGTTTAAAGAAACTGTTAAAAAAGATTTGATGTATAAAAAACATAGAGAATGGTTTGAAAAAGAACATCCTGTAACAGAAGAAGAGATTAAACAATATTACGAAGATAATAAAGATCAATTTGCTAAGCGTGATGCTTCACATATTCTTGTAGCAGACGAAAAAACAGCAAAAGAAGTAAAAGATAAGCTTGATAAGGGAGCAGACTTTGCCGCTCTTGCAAAAGAATACTCAAAAGATACAGCTAATGCAGCTAATGGCGGCGAGTTAGGAACTTTTTCAAGAGGCCAAATGGTAAAAGAATTTGAAGATGCTGCATTCTCTCTAAAAGAAGGGGAAATATCTGGTCCAGTTAAGACTCAATTCGGATATCATATTATAAAGGTAAATAAGATTGCTGATTCAATTGAAGATAACAAAGAGGCAATTACTAAAGCCTTAAATGATAAGAAATATTCAGACTATATCAAAGAGCTTAACAAGAAAGCGAATGTTGTTACAGAAGCAACTATAGCTGAAAAGAAGGAAGCAGAAAAAGCTACAGAAGATAAAAAAGTAGATACTAAAGAAGATAAAGCTGAAGAAAATAAAGAAGATGAAAAAGATAAAAAAGGTAATAATTAGTATATTATCTTTATGTACTTGTATTTGCTTATTAGCATCTTGCGCTAAGAGCAAGGACGAAGCAAATTCTATTGCCATAGTTGATGGGAAATCAATCGCTAAGCAATCATTTGATAAGGAATTAGAATTTTATCTTGCTTTTTATACAAAAAAATATGGTGATTCTTATCTAGAATCCAAAAATGCTAAGGGCAAGACAAATAAAGAAATTCTTAGAGATGATTTATTAGATTCAATGATAAAAGACCAGGTTATGTTAAATGACCTGGCAGATAAAAAAATAGAAATTGATGATAATACTGCAAATAAACTAAGAAGTGATATGGAAAAAGAGTTGGGAGATAAAAATTCACTTAAGGCTAACATAAAAGCATTAAATATGAGTGAAGCTGATTTCTCCGATGTAATTTTCAACGACTCAATTAGAAAAATGCACTATGAGTATTTCTTAACCCATAATAAGATTAAGGATTCAGAGATACTTCAATATTACAAAGCAAATGAAGAGCTTCACAAGATGTATAAGTATAATGTATTAGTTTTTGATACTAAAGAAGCTTGCGAAGAAGTTAAGGCTAAGATTAAAAATCAGGTCGATTTCAGACAGGCTTTAAAAAGTCCTGTTAAAAATTTTGATGTTATAAATTCAGACTTTGTATATATAGATGATCCTCTTTTAGTAAAATCAAAATTAAAAGAAAAGGATAAGGTTAGTGACATATTTGAAGATAATAACAAGTTTATGATATTGATGATTAACTCATACAATGAGAACGAAAATGAGTTATTAATGCAAACAAAAGATAAATATCTCAAAGATGCCTACGATGATTACCTAAATAAATTAGTAAAATCGGCAAAAATTAAGGTTTTTATTTGATAAAGCTTGAAATTATTGAATTTGTTATGTATAATCAATTTAGAGTTAAACAGAAATCATGTTGATTTATAGGAGGAAATATGAATAAATCAGAATTATTAAATAGCATATCAGAAAAAAGTGGTCTTAAAAAAGTTGAATCTGAAAAAGCATTAAACGCATTTTTAGAAACAGTTCAAGAAGCCCTTGTAAAAGGTGACAAAGTTCAACTTGTTGGATTTGGTACATTCGAAGTTAGAGACAGAAAAGCTAGAGAAGGTAGAAACCCAAGAAAACCTGAAGAAGTAATCCAAATCCCAGCTTCAAAAGCTCCAGTATTCAAAGCTGGTAAAACTCTTAAAGAAGCTGTTAATAAATAAGAAAATATTTTAGAAATTTAAAAACCGGATCTTGAAATAAAGAGCCGGTTTTTTATATTATATTTTTTTTAAATTAAATTTTGTTTCTTTATCTAAGTCTATGGTTATAGTTGAGAATTTTTCGTAATATACCATTCCTTCTTTTGCTCCCTTAGCCTTGTTGACGTTTTTCTTCTCTGTATAATCTACATCAACTTTATTATCATTTGTTAGTGAAGAATTTTTAGCTGCTAGGTAGGCGGCTGTTAGTATATCTTCCTCGTATATATGGTCAGTTTTTAATACTACATGGCTACCTGGACTATCCTTAACATGGAACCATAAATCATCTTTTCTTGCGACTTTAAGGGTGATATAATCGTTTTGTTTAGAGTTCTTACCTACATATATATCCGCACCACTCTCGGTTTGATAATGAAGAGGTTTTGAAGGTTTCGATTTCTTTTTATCCTTTGCTTTTTTCTTTATAAGTTTGTTTTCTTGCATCTCATCTCTTATATCCTCTAAATCAGAAATTGAGTCTGCTCTAGTAATAAAATCCTCTAATTGTTCAAGATAGGTAAGTAAAGATTTTTGGTTAGGTAGGTCTGCTTGAGCATAAACAATAGCTGCTTTAATTTTTTTTGCCCTATTATAATAGCCGTTAATATTTTCCCAGGCGCTATTCATCGGATTTAAAGAAATTTTTATAGGCTTATTTTCATTATAAAAATCTTCGAGAATTATTTCTTTTGCCTTATTTTCTATCCTGTAGAGATTGGCTGCAAGTAGGTCTGCGTTCTTTTTGGCATCATCGGCTAGGGCTTCTTTGGCGATATTTTCATTTAGGATGGTAATTTTCTTCTTTACTGATTTTTTATGACTATTTATCTTTTTTAGTAGAGAATCTTTCATTTGATCTAATCTGTCATTAGACTTATTTGTAGAATAGAAATTATCTATAGCAAGACTCATCAAATCATATTTATTCTCTGTAAAATTTAAATGGCTTAACCTAATTGCATGGTATTCTTTAATTTTTCTTTCATCCCTATAGTCATAAGCTCCTAAGTTATCATTTAAAATATCATTTCTTAAAGCAAGAAATAGATTATTCAATTCCTTCTTTTCATCTTCGCTTACAAGCCCCCAATTTATCCTAGGATCAATCTTAGCCCTGTGGACTAATTCTTTACCTATAATAGGAGAGAAGCCCTCGTAATAGGTGTAAAAGATCTTATAAGGCTGAAAACTATTTGGGAGTTTTGGGTTTAGATAAAAAATATCTTTATTAAAGTTTTCATCAGTAATATCTATCTTTTCGCTTTTTATACGCTCGTAAGTTAAAGATGGGAAAATTTGTCTGACAGAAGACATCTGCTCATTAATTCTTTTTATAGAATCAATTATCTTGTAACTAGTATCCGTAAGAATTACATTTGAATGTTTTCCCATAATTTCAATAATTAGTTTTTTGCTAGTATCAAATCCCATTTCATCGATAGAAACTATAGAAAGTTCAACAACCCTATCGAGTCCATATTGTTTTATATCAATAATTTTTCCCTGGTTAATATGTTTTCTCAAAACCATACAAAAATTGTCAGGTTTTTCTGGATTCTCGTATTTTTTTTCTGTAAAATTAATTCTAGCTTCATTATTATTTGCGCTAACAAATAATTTATAAGACTTTCCCATTGAGTATATATTAAAAATAAGATCATTTTTAGAAGGCTGAGATATTTTTTGAATTTTACCACCTAAAATCTCTTTTTTTAATTCATTTACAATTTTTCTTGTTACTATTCCGTCAAAACTCATAATTCACCTCACTCTTATTATACTCTATGACATCATAGATGATACTTGAAGTAAAAGCATATAAAAGTAAAATGATTTAAATAAGGGGGAGTGATGAAAAAGGGATTTTTATTAGTTATATCAGGTCCATCTGGAGTCGGTAAAGGTACTGTTCTTCACGATTTGATGAATACTCAAACAAACTTAGTATATTCTGTATCTGCCACAACAAGAAAGAAAAGGGATGGTGAGATAGAAGGAGTAAGTTATTTTTATTTAAACCACGACGAGTTTGAAAAAATGATTGAAGAAGACAAGTTCCTTGAATATGCTCATGTCCATAATAATTATTATGGAACACCCAAAGAATTTGTGGAAAAAAAGATAAATGAAGGCAAAATCGTAATACTAGAAATTGATGTACAAGGAGCTCTTAATATCAAGAAAAATACTGATAACGGAGTTTTTATTTTTTTAGCCCCTCCTAGCCTTAAAGAATTAAAAAAGAGAATTGTAGGGCGTGGTACTGAAACCGACGAAGACATAAAAATCAGAATGAATAACGCTAAAAAAGAGCTTCAACATATTAAAGATTATGATTATATAGTTATTAATGACCACCTAAACTCAGCTATTACATCTGTAAATGAAATAATTAATGCAGAAAAACATAAGGTGTTTAGGGAAGAAAATTTAGAATTCAAGGAGGATTAATGAAAAATCCATCATTTAAAACATTATCAGAAGTAAGTCCTAGCAGGTATGAAATCTGCATGATGTGTGCAAAAAGAGCGAGAAGAATTGTTAATGGCTCAGCACCTTTGACAAAAGAAATTGAAGCAAAACCTGTTACTCAAGCCTTAAATGAGATAATACAGGGAAAGGTAACTAAAAAACACTAATATGCTAGAAAATAAAAACATTCTCCTAGGGGTAAGTGGAGGAATAGCAGCCTATAAAGTCTTAGATTTATGTTCTCGCCTAAAAAAAGCAGGCGCAAATTTAAAGATAATTATGACTAAGTCTGCTACAGAATTTGTTAATCCATTAAGTTTTGAAACTATGGGAAAATGTAAGGTTTATACAGATTTATTTGTTGGCCACCATGAAGAAGTTCACCACATTGAACTAGCTAAGTGGGCAGATATTATGCTTATAGCACCAGCAAGTGCAAATACAATTGCTAAAATGGCAAATGGTATAGCAGATAATTTTCTTCTATCAACTTACCTTGCTTGCGATAAGGATGTTGTAATAGCTCCTGCTATGAATAACAACATGCTAAAGGCAAAGGCAACACAAAGAAATTTAAAAATTCTTAAAGAAGATGGTATTAAAATCATCAAACCCGAACCAGGGATCCTTGCTTGCAATACCGTTGGAGATGGAAGGCTAGAAGAGCCTATTGAAATTGTTGACTTTCTGGATGAATACTTCACAGAAAAAGATTTATCAGGAAAGAAAATAATTATCACAGCTGGTCCTACTGTTGAGCAAATTGATTTTGTTCGCTACATATCAAATAATTCTAGTGGTAAGATGGGCTATAATATTGCCAATGAAGCTCGTAAGCGTGGAGCAGAGGTGATTTTAATTTCTGGTCCAGTAAATCCTTTCAAGATAAATGGAATTAAAAAGATTCAGATTAAAACAAATACTGAAATGAAAGATGCCATTGCTAGAGATTTTGAAGATGCTGATGCTTTGATTATGTCAGCTGCTCCTGTAGATTATAAGGTTGAAAAAGCAAGTGATAAAAAAATTAAAAAGACTGGTTCGAGCTTAAAATTAGAATTGATAGAAAATACTGATATTATAAAGTACTTCGGTTCTATAAAGAAAAACCAGACTATAATCGGATTTGCCGCAGAAACTGATGATTTAATAAATAATGCAAAAGCTAAGCTTGAGAAGAAGAATTTAGATTATATTATTGCAAATGACTTAAAAAAATGGGGAGCTGGTTTTGATGTCGATACCAACGTTGCATCAATTATATCTAAAGATAAAGTTGTTAATTTCGATATTATGCCAAAAAGCGAGCTTGCCAATAAAATATTAGACCTATTAAGGTGATGATTTGTACGCAGAAGTAATTATTGATAGTAAAAGCAGATTTTTAAATAGATCTTTTACCTATCGTATACCAGAAAAATTAAATAATAAATTACAAAGAGCAATGAGAGTATTGGTACCATTTGGTAAAGGCAACAAGACTGTCGTTGCTTTTGTTTATCAGATAGTAGAAGAATTTAATTGCGATTATGGGATCAAGGATATAATTTCTATTATTGACGATAGTAAGTTAGTAAGTGATGAACTTTTAGATTTAGCTTTTTATATGTCAAAAGAGTATCTTTCTCCAATCCAACTTTCTCTCAAACAGGTACTACCACCCACAAGTATTGATAAAATAAAAACCTTTTATAAGGCAAAGGTAAAAGGTGATGATTTTCTTAATTTTTTACAAGTAGAAAGAAGTAGGGAAGATATCATAAGATATTATCCTGATTCTTTGGACCTACTAAATGATTTGATAAAAAATGATAAAGTTAAAATCTTTTATGAGGCCAGGGATAAAATAAAAATCTCCTTTGATACCTATATTAAACTTAAAGATTTTAATGCGACAATTTCTAATAATGCTATAAAACAGAAAAAAATTATAGAATATCTAAAAGTCAACGGCTTGACCAAGCAGAGTGATTTGCTTAAAAATACTTCATCTTCCTTATCTTCCTTAAAATCTCTTATTAAAAAAAATATTATAGAGGAAGTCCAAAAGGAAGCAAACAAGGAAATTAAATTAGATGTAAAAAATTATGATAAACATCAATTAAATAAAGAGCAAGCCCTTGCCTATCAAAAGATTCTTGCAAAACCAGATGGAAAATTTCTTTTATTTGGAGTTACTGGATCAGGTAAGACAGAGATATTTTTACAAGTCGTAGAAGAAGTGATTAAACAAGGAAAGGAAGCTATTATATTAGTTCCAGAAATTTCTTTAACACCTCAGACTATAGAGAGATTTTCAGGCAGATTTAAAGAGAAAATAGCAATAATTCATTCAAGATTAACTCCAAAAGAAAAATTTAATCAATGGATGATGATAAAAAATGGCGAAGTTAAAATAGCTATAGGTGCACGATCTGCAATATTTGCTCCCTTTAAGAACCTAGGAGCAATTATTATAGATGAAGAACATGATAGCTCTTATATATCTTCTAAAGATCCTAAGTATCATACAAGAGAAATTGCCAAATTCAGAGCTAATTATCATTGTTGTAATCTTATTATGGCATCTGCCACACCTTCTATCCAAACAATGAATGAGGTTAGAGATGGTAAGTTAGACCTTCTTCATCTCAGAACTAGGGTTAATAAAAGTATGCCAGACATTTTAATTGTTGACATGAGAGAAGAATTAAAAAATTCTAATTATTCCATGCTTTCAAACGAACTTCAAAGACAAATTAGCCACAATCTAAAAAACGGTGAACAAACAATTTTGTTCTTAAATAAGATTGGTCACGATTCTTTTACTTTTTGTAGAGCTTGTGGTTATGTTGTAAAATGTGAGGCATGTGATGTAGCTATGACCTTTCACAAACGAGTAAATAAACTTGTATGCCATTACTGTGGAAGAACAAAAAATCAAGTTAAGATTTGTCCAAACTGTCATTCAAAAAAGATAAAAGAATTTGGTGCTGGGACAGAAAAGCTTGAAGAAGAAGTAAGAACACTTTTCCCTAATGCAAATATCCTTAGAATGGACTCCATGGTGGCAACAAGTAAGGCAAGGTATGAGCATATGTATAAAGATATGAAGGCCGGAAAAATTGACATACTCCTCGGCACACAGATGATTGCTAAGGGCCTTGATTTTGACAATGTAACCCTTGTTGGCATCATATCTGCAGATTTATCTTTAAATGTTGGTGATTTTTCTGCCCAAGAGACAAGTTTTCAACTTCTAACTCAAGTTGCAGGAAGAGCTGGAAGAGCTAATAAATCTGGCAGGGCTATCATACAAACCTATAAACCTGAGAATTTTGTAATCCAGGCTGTTAAGAAAAATGACTATCAAAGTTTTTTTGAAAGTGAGCTTAAAATTCGAAAAGCATTTTCCTACCCGCCATTTAAAAATATAATTACGGTTAAGATCTTAAATGAAGACAGAGTAAATACTATAGATATTTCTAAGGAATTTACCAATATGTTAAAAAAGGCCATGAAAGATCTACTGGATATTGAAATAATAGGACCAAATCCATGTAAAATATCAAGAATAAATAATAAATACAGGTATAATATACTTATGAAGGTTTATGACAAGGACCTCGATATTTGTAGAGATACCATAGGCAGGATTAGAAATCATCTTATCAATAAATACACAGATACATCATTTATTGTAGCAATCAATCCTGCAAATATTAATTAAGGAGTCGGTATGTTTAATTTTTTTAAGAAAAAAAAGAAAAAAACTGAAGAACTTGAAAACAAAAATATTATAAAAGATACTGAAGAGAAAATGACTTGTGATTGTTTTTCTAATTCAAATGATGATGACAAGACTAACGAAGAATTTAATAAATTTAATGAAGCTAATAAAAACAACAATTTAATCGAAGAAGTTGAAGAAAAAGCAAGTGAAGTTAAAGAGGAGATTAAATCTGAGGTTGAAAAAGTAGAAGAAAAGGCCAAAGAAGTAGTCGAAGAAATCAAGGATGAAGAAAAATCAAATAAAATCAAAGCAGGCAGATTTATAGATTTAACTAAGTCTGAAAATACGGAAAAAAAAACTCTAAAAACTGAAGATTTAACCTTAGAAAACACTAATAAAGAAAATGAAGAGGATAGATCTGAAGAAAATCCCAATGAAGCTTATGAAGAATTACATGATGAAAATCTAGCGGAAGGTGAAGAATTTATTGAAGAAAAAGAATCTATTTTCGATAGGCTTAAAAAAGGTCTAAGTAAAACAAGGGATAGTTTTACATCAAGTCTTTCAAATCTTTTTACTAGAAACGTAAAAATTGATGATGATTTGTATGATGAACTTGAGGAAATATTAATTTCTGCTGATATTGGTATGTCATCAACTATTGAAATTGTGGACAATTTAAGATCCGAAATTAAGAAAAGGTCTATTAAAGATTCAGATAAAATATATCCAGTTTTAAAAGAAATAATGATACAAAAGTTAGATGAGAAAAATCTTGATAATGGGATTAAGTTTGAAAAAGGAAAATTAACTGTAATTCTAGTTATAGGCGTAAATGGGGTTGGAAAAACTACAACTATCGGTAAACTTGCAAATAACTTTAAAAATGATGGCAAAAAAGTCATGTTAGCAGCAGCTGATACCTTCAGAGCTGCTGCTATTGATCAACTTCAAGAATGGGCGGTAAGAGCAGAAGTTGAGCTTATAGCACATAAGGAGGGAGCTGACCCATCCGCAGTTATTTTTGATGCAATTAAATCAGCACGTAGTAAGGATGTTGATATCCTTATTTGTGATACTGCTGGTAGGCTTCACAATAAGAAGAATCTAATGCAGGAACTTGAAAAAATTAATAGAACTATTGACACTCACGCTGTAAATGCAAATAGAGAAAATCTCTTAGTTCTTGACGCTACAACAGGTCAAAATGCAGTAAGCCAACTTAAGGAATTTAAAAATGTTACTGATATTACAGGCTTAATATTGACTAAATTA
Organism: Anaerococcus lactolyticus S7-1-13; assembly: GCF_000758765.1. Taxonomy (NCBI): domain Bacteria; kingdom Bacillati; phylum Bacillota; class Tissierellia; order Tissierellales; family Peptoniphilaceae; genus Anaerococcus; species Anaerococcus lactolyticus. The sequence continues at coordinate 3,625 of NZ_JRMW01000033.1, read as the reverse complement.
GATGGTACTGCAAAGGGTGGAGTAATCTTTCCTTTGCAAGTAGAGGTGGAAGTTCCTGTTAAATATATAGGGGTCGGTGAAGGTATTAATCACCTACAAAAGTTCGACTCAAATTCTTTTGTAGAAGCGATGTTTTAATGTTGAAATTTAAGTTTTAGGTGGTATATTATCTAGGTACTACAACAATCACACTCATGGATGGATATTGCGTTGCCAATTGTGGTTTAATATTCAGTTGAGATGGGTGGAAGAAAAAACGGAGGTAAATATGGCAGTAGTTTCAATGAAAAAATTATTAGAAGCAGGTGTACATTTCGGACACCAAACTAGAAGATGGAACCCAAAAATGGCAAGATTCATCTTCACAGAAAGAAATGGTATCTACATAGTAGATCTACAAAAAACAGCTAACCAAATCGAAGAAGCTTACAAAGTTATGAGAGATATAGTTGCTGATGGTGGTAGAGTTTTATTTGTTGGTACAAAAAAACAAGCGCAAGACTCAATTCAATCAGAAGCTAAGAGATCTGGTCAATACTATGTATCTCACAGATGGTTGGGTGGTATGCTTACTAACTTTAAAACAATTAGAAAAAGCGTAGAGAAACTTCAAAGATATGAAAGAATGGAAGAAGATGGTACATTTGATCTTCTACCAAAGAAAGAAGTTCTACAATACCAAAAAGAAATGGACAAACTAGAAAAGAATCTTGGTGGTATAAAAGATATGGAAGAACTACCAGATGTATTATTTGTAGTTGATCCAGGCGAAGAAGCTATAGCTGTACACGAAGCTAAAATCCTAGGTATTCCAGTAATAGCAATAGTTGATACAAACTGTGACCCTGACGAAGTTGATGTTCCAATACCAGGAAATGATGATGCTATTAGAGCTGTAAAACTTATAACTTCTGTAATGGCAGATGCTGTTATTGAAGCAAATCAAGGCAACGAATTTGATCCTTCTAACGAAGAAGTTGAAGAAGATGAATTTGAAGAAGATTCTGAAGTAGAAGTTGAAGATGAAAATCTTTCTGACGAAGATTTAGAAGAAGCAGCTAAAGAAATAGAAACACAAGCATTTGAAGAAAACGAAGCTGAATAAATAGAGGAGATATAGATGGCAATTAGTGCAAAATTAGTTAAAGAATTAAGAGAGAGAACTGCCGCTGGAATGATGGACTGCAAAAAAGCCCTAGAAGAAGCAGGTGGGGACATTGACAAAGCTCAAAAGATCCTAAAAGAAAAAGGACAAGCAACTCTTGATAAGAAATCTGGTAGAGTTGCTGCAGAAGGTGTTATTGGTTCTTACATTCACAATGATAAAATCGGCGTAATTGTAGAAATTAATACAGAAACTGATTTTTCTGCAAATACTGATACTGTAAAAGATTTTGCAAGAGACATTGCAATGCACATTGCTGCAAGTGCTCCTAAATACATCTCTGAAGCTGATGCTGACGAAGCTGATGTAGCAGAACAAAAAGAAATTCTAATCAACCAAGCTATCAATGAATCAAGCGATAATATGCCTGAAGATAAGAAAAAAATGATAGCTGAGAAAAAAGTTGAAGGAAGACTTAAAAAATGGTTCTCTGAAGTTTGCTTATTAGATCAACCATTCATCAAGGATCCAGATTTAACAATTGAACAACTACTTAGACATACAGCTAATGAAGTTGGAGAAAACATTAAGATTAGAAGATTTGCAAGATTCCAAGTTGGGGAAGGTCTTGAGAAAAAAGAAGAAGACTTCGCTGCTGAAGTTGCAAGCCAAATGAACATGTAATAAATTATAGGTGATGTTGCAGAATAGTTAAAACTATTCTGCTCATCACTTTTTTCTTGGATATTTGTATCAAGCTATTTAATTATATAGAAATTTTAAAGGTAAAGATAAATTTTTCCACAATTTTCCTAAAAATAGGCTCAAGTAATAGAGCTCCTCATTTTAACATTTTTTTCTTAGGCAGCTTTGTATTTTATGATTTCTAAGTTCCTATTTTTAATTTTTGAAGCTAATTTATTTAAGTTTAGTGCCATTGATAGAAGGCATATTTCACTTATTATATTTGCTTTTCCTCTGTGATGAAATCTATTGTAGTTTAAGCCTGACTTTATTTTAGAAAAAGCTCCTTCAGCTTGGATTGATCTATTTAATCTTTCTTCTATTCCTTGGTCAGATTTTATATTTTCTAAGGATTCTTTTCTGTATTTTTGGAATGTTTCTGCTATGTAGATTCCTTTGGTTTTTTGGCCACCTTTGTTCCGGTCAAAGCATCTGTAGACTTTACTTATACTTACATAACCACTTTTCTTTTTATCGTACTTGTCTTTACATCTAACAAAGATTTTTCCTTCTGGTGATATGTATTTGTCTTGAATGTCATCATAGACTAAGCTTTCCCTAAATTCTTGCTCTTTTTTATATTTTCTTGTTTTGGATTGTTCGTAGTTTGATGGTTTTATGTAGGATTTTAGATTGTTTTCTTCTAAGTATACATAGTTTTCTTCACTTTCATACCCTGCGTCTGCTACTATCCTATCTAAACTATTTGGATATTTTTCTATTAGTTTTTTTAAGAATGGTTTTAGGGTATACATATCATTTGGGTGATGAGATACATTTTCTCCTATGATGAAGCCTGAGGCACTTGCTAGTTGAATATTGTAGGCTGGTTTTAACTGACCATTTCTCATGTGGTCTTCTTTCATTCTCATGAATGTTGCATCATGGTCTGTTTTTGAGTAGGAGTTTCTGTAATCTCCCATTATTTCTAAATGCTCTTGATAAGTTTCTAGCTTGGTTTTCCAATCTTTTAGCTGTTCATAGTTTCGTTGAAGTTGATGTTTTCTTTTGCCCTGCCCATATACGAAGTTTATTTTCTTTTCTGTACATTCTTTACTTACTTGATTAAAGGCTATTTTTACTACTTCTAGTACTTGAGATGGACTTAAGTCTTTATTTAAATCAAAGTGTTTTATTATTTTTACTCTTAATTTTTCTTGCCATTTTTCTATGCTTCCTCGCCATACAAAGCTGTATCTATTGGCATAGGCTTCTATTTTTGTTCCATCTATGTAGATGCTTGATAGGTCTATTTGTTTTTCTTCTATTAGTATTTGGACCATTTGATTTAATAGATTAGGAGCTAGTTTTACTATTTTCTGTCTAAATCTATTTATTGTGGAGTGATCTGGTGGAGTTTGTCCATCTAGGAGATATTTTATTCTTAGATCATATTTGCATGATTTTTCTATTTCCCTTGATGAGAATATTCCTTCTGAATAGCAGAATACTATTATTTGAAGCATGGTTACTGGATTTACAGTAGGTTTTCTTCCAAATGATGAGTAGACTTTATTTAGTTCTGTTAGTTCTATCCTTTCAATTATATTTTTTACAAGCCTTAGTTTTATATCATCTTGGACGTATATTTCTGTGTTAAAGTTTAATTTTAATTGAATTGTATCATTAACTAGTGTAAAATTGGTTAGTGATGATGTATTACTATTTTGTTTCATAAATACATTGTATCAGAAAAAGACGAGGATGTTTAGTTTCCTCGTCTTTTTTCTATGTTGGGACTTATGCAACAGCCCCTTTTTGTGGAGTAATTTTGTA
>NZ_JRMW01000032.1:0-55979 GCF_000758765.1 Anaerococcus lactolyticus S7-1-13 | reverse complement strand
TACAAAATTACTCCACAAAAAGGGGCTGTTGCATAAGTCCCAACATAGAAAAAAGACGAGGAAACTAAACATCCTCGTCTTTTTCTGATACAATGTATTTATGAAACAAAATAGTAATACATCATCACTAACCAATTTTACACTAGTTAATGATACAATTCAATTAAAATTAAACTTTAACACAGAAATATACGTCCAAGATGATATAAAACTAAGGCTTGTAAAAAATATAATTGAAAGGATAGAACTAACAGAACTAAATAAAGTCTACTCATCATTTGGAAGAAAACCTACTGTAAATCCAGTAACCATGCTTCAAATAATAGTATTCTGCTATTCAGAAGGAATATTCTCATCAAGGGAAATAGAAAAATCATGCAAATATGATCTAAGAATAAAATATCTCCTAGATGGACAAACTCCACCAGATCACTCCACAATAAATAGATTTAGACAGAAAATAGTAAAACTAGCTCCTAATCTATTAAATCAAATGGTCCAAATACTAATAGAAGAAAAACAAATAGACCTATCAAGCATCTACATAGATGGAACAAAAATAGAAGCCTATGCCAATAGATACAGCTTTGTATGGCGAGGAAGCATAGAAAAATGGCAAGAAAAATTAAGAGTAAAAATAATAAAACACTTTGATTTAAATAAAGACTTAAGTCCATCTCAAGTACTAGAAGTAGTAAAAATAGCCTTTAATCAAGTAAGTAAAGAATGTACAGAAAAGAAAATAAACTTCGTATATGGGCAGGGCAAAAGAAAACATCAACTTCAACGAAACTATGAACAGCTAAAAGATTGGAAAACCAAGCTAGAAACTTATCAAGAGCATTTAGAAATAATGGGAGATTACAGAAACTCCTACTCAAAAACAGACCATGATGCAACATTCATGAGAATGAAAGAAGACCACATGAGAAATGGTCAGTTAAAACCAGCCTACAATATTCAACTAGCAAGTGCCTCAGGCTTCATCATAGGAGAAAATGTATCTCATCACCCAAATGATATGTATACCCTAAAACCATTCTTAAAAAAACTAATAGAAAAATATCCAAATAGTTTAGATAGGATAGTAGCAGACGCAGGGTATGAAAGTGAAGAAAACTATGTATACTTAGAAGAAAACAATCTAAAATCCTACATAAAACCATCAAACTACGAACAATCCAAAACAAGAAAATATAAAAAAGAGCAAGAATTTAGGGAAAGCTTAGTCTATGATGACATTCAAGACAAATACATATCACCAGAAGGAAAAATCTTTGTTAGATGTAAAGACAAGTACGATAAAAAGAAAAGTGGTTATGTAAGTATAAGTAAAGTCTACAGATGCTTTGACCGGAACAAAGGTGGCCAAAAAACCAAAGGAATCTACATAGCAGAAACATTCCAAAAATACAGAAAAGAATCCTTAGAAAATATAAAATCTGACCAAGGAATAGAAGAAAGATTAAATAGATCAATCCAAGCTGAAGGAGCTTTTTCTAAAATAAAGTCAGGCTTAAACTACAATAGATTTCATCACAGAGGAAAAGCAAATATAATAAGTGAAATATGCCTTCTATCAATGGCACTAAACTTAAATAAATTAGCTTCAAAAATTAAAAATAGGAACTTAGAAATCATAAAATACAAAGCTGCCTAAGAAAAAAATGTTAAAATGAGGAGCTCTATTACTTGAGCCTATTTTTAGGAAAATTGTGGAAAAATTTATCTTTACCTTTAAAATTTCTATATAATTAAATAGCTTGATACAAATATCCAAGAAAAAAGTGATGAGCAGAATAGTTTTAACTATTCTGCAACATCACCTTTAAATTGCAAATTTAAAAAATATTAAAGAGTTATGGTAGGATTAAATGAAATAATGAAAAATTTGTAATATAAAAGGGGCTGCTTGTGCAGTCCCTTTTGGTTTATGGTTCAGGATTTTCTGGTTTTTCTCCTTCTGCTTTTGGTTCTTGACTTTGAGCATCTGGCTTATCAGACTTATCTTTGTCTTTTTTATCCTTGTCCTTATCTTTGTCTTTGTCTTTGTCTTTTTCCTTATCTTTTTCTTCATCATCCTCTTCATCCTCTTCTTCACCAAGGTCTGAATAGGTCTTTGGAACTCTGTGTTGCCAATCTCTTGGGATGATATTGCCAAAGTTTGCTGGATTGTAGTTGCTCTTTGGATTGATGAAGGATCTGGTTGTTACAAACTCTTCTGGGGTCTTATCACTTACTAGGAGGTTGTTTCTAGAGTCGACTGTTGCCCATTCGTGAACATCGTCTTGTTCTGTTGGTTTATTCTTTGGTCCGAATATTTCTGTCCTGACTGTACCTCTTGGGTCAGCGTAGGAGATTTCGGTTGGAAGCATACCACTCATGGTATCAACTTTCATGGACACAATTCCTTTTGGTTGTTCAAATTTTAAAGCCTCACGACCTTCTAGGATTTTGTTGTTGATTACATTCCACATAAGGGCAGCTCTTTCAGCAGAGGAACCTGTAAGTGATATGTTTTGATCATCACAGCCCATCCATATACCAACTGTGTAGTATGGGGTGTAGCCTAGGCACCAGAAGTCGTTGTAGTCGTCTGTAGTACCTGTCTTAGTAGCAAAGTCAGTTCCATTTAGGAAGATATTTCCATAAAACTTACCGGCATCTTGAAGGGCAGATGTGATTTGGTAAGCTGTCTCTGGGCTTGTTACATCGTGGGTAATCTTATCCTTATCTTCAAATAAGACCTTGCCTGTTGAGTCAACTATTTTTGAAAATGTAAGTGGTTCTATATATTTACCACCGTTAGCAAGGGCGGCGTAGGCTCCTGTCATATCTAGGGCTGTCATTCCATTTGTCATGGCTCCAAGTCCCATAGCTGCGAGGTTTTCGTCGTTAGTATTTTTATTTTCCTCGCTAGTTACAAAATTATCTTTGCCGTCTTCTTTGATTATGCCAAAGTTTTTAAGATATTTTAAGGATGTATCAATGCCAACCTTGTCAAGGGTCCTAACAGCGATTGTATTTATAGATAATTTGAGAGCTTCTCTAAGAGGCTTAACGCCCATGTAGTAGCCATAAACGTTGTTTGGCCATGGCTTATTATTTTCATCCATCATAAATGGTACATCGTCAATTCCTGTTGCAAGGTTAAAACCATTGTCCAAAGCAGGTGTATAAGTTGCAAGAGGTTTCATAGATGAACCTGGTTGGCGAGGTACGGATGAGGCCCTGTCTAAAATTCTTTGTCCTTTTTGATCACGACCACCCATTATTGCCTTTATATGACCAGTCTTTTGGTCGATAATAACGCTGGATGATTGGGGTTGGATGACACCTTCTAGGTCCATATCATAATAGTCTTTGCTGATTGAAAAAGTTCCGTCATCGTAAGACTTTATGAATTTTTCATTTTCATCTAAGTATTGTTTGGCTATTACAATATTATCTTCCTTGTCTAGATAGATATTTTTATTTGACCCGAGGTCAACAAAACCTGACCTGTGAGTTCTTAGGTTCCTATTTTCATCATCTAGAGAATAGTAGTTTCTAAAAACGAGTTTGGTCTGATCAAGGAAGGCCTTCTTAGATGTAAGGACTATATTTCCCTGATCATCTTTGTGGGCATCTTCAGCTGATAATCTAATGTCATTATTTTCATTAAGGAAATTGCTCTTAGCATAGTAGAGTAATTTGCCTGAAGAATTTACAATGTTTCCCCATTTATCATATTTCATATTAAGAAGGGGAGGAGTGTTCCAACCAGAAGTATTGCCCATAAGGTAGGATGAAAAGTTTGCATAGATATCTTCAAGATTCTTTTGCATTCGCTGGTCTAGGGTGGTTGTTATCTTAAGTCCTCCATAGTAGAGCCTATCCCAGGCTTGGTTTTCGCTCATATCTTGTGTTTCCATAAGTTTGGCTACTACTTGTTTTTCAAGAAGGGAATTGAAATAAGAAGTGATTTCTGTATTGGCTCTTTCTGCTGGTTCTATTGATTTAGCAATATTAAAGCTCTTGGCTTCTTCCATTTCAGCTTTACCTATATAGCCGAGCTCGTACATCTTATCAAGGACATAAGATTCCCTTTTAAGAGGCGCTTCGTTAAAAACTGCCGAATACTTTGTGCCATCTATGGAAAATTCTCCTAAAACTTTTTCGTCAGTTATTTCACTAGTTTTAATTGACTTATAAAGAGAATATTCAGATGGAGATTGGACAATACCTGCAAGGGCTGCGCATTGGGCAAGGTTTAAGTCTTTAACGTCCTTGTTAAAATAAGTATTGGCTGCCGCTTGGACTCCGTAGGAATTTTGTCCCATAAAGACTCTGTTAAGGTAGGCACCTAGGATTTCCTCTTTTGAAAGGTGGTCCTCAATTTCAAGAGCGAGGTAGATTTCCTTTATTTTTCTTTGATAGGTTTGATCATTTGTAAGGTAGGTATTTCTTGCAAGCTGTTGGGTAATGGTTGATCCACCCCTTACAATGCCACCTGCTCTTAGGTTTTCAAACATAGAGCCGATTATAGAAATTACGTCTATACCCTTGTGGTCATAAAATCTTTCGTCTTCTACAGCTACAAAGGCATTTTTCAAATTATCTGGTATTTGGTCATAGGGTACTATTTCCCTAAACTGACTAGTTGCAATTGCATCAACCTCATTGCCATCTTCATCAACGACAGTCGAGTTTTGACTCATTTCGTATTTAATTGCATCTGCATCTATTTTTGGTGCAGTCTTCATAACTTCAAGGATAGCTCCTCCTGTTATGCCTGCAAAAACTATCATAATTGATCCTAAAAAAAGTATTACTATAAGCAAGATTTTTATTATGATAGAGGATATTTTTTTAGTCATGTGGCCTCCGTTTAATTCTAATTTTTATACTTACTTCTATTTTATCATTTTTAATCAATAAGTTCCATCCTTTATTAAATTTTAGATAAAAGTATAATATCTTAGAAAGGATTTTTATGCAAGAAGTAATACAAGTCAACGTCCTTGCGAAGGATGATGACGAAGAAATAAAAATATATGAATTAGAATCCCTGATTAATACTGCAGGAGGCAAGTCAGTTGCCTTTGTAAGTCAAGTTGTAAATAAGGTCAATCCGAGATTTTATATTGGCAAGGGTAAGCTTGAAGAAATTAGGGATTTGGCAGATAAATTAGAAGTAAAAACAATAATATTTGATGTAGAACTATCGGCCAGTCAATTATACAACCTAGAGGAAGAGTTAAAACTTAAAGTTGTTGACTGGACATCTTTAATTTTAGATATTTTTGCTCAAAGGGCTCACACTAAGGAGGCGAGGCTTAAGATAAAACTCGCCCAACTAAAATACCAACTACCAAGGATTAATAAGTGGTTCGCTTATTTGTCACGTCAGGCAGGTGGTATTGGTACTAGGGGTCCGGGTGAGACCATGCTTGAGACCGATAGGAGAGCTATTGAAAGGGATATTAGGTCCTTAGAGAAAGCCCTTAAGGATATAGAAAAAACTAAGCGTATAAATAGGAAATCAAGAGATAATATTTTTAATATTTCCTTGGTTGGCTATACAAATGCAGGCAAGTCTACAATTTTAAATGGTATGATGAGACTTTTTGGGTCAGAAAAATATGTTTATTCTGATGACCTTCTCTTTGCAACACTTGATACATCAACAAGACGCCTAGATTTTTCAAACACTAAGGTTACCCTAACTGATACAGTAGGTTTTATAGACAACCTCTCCAAGGAATTAAATGATTCTTTTTTGACAACCTTAGAAGAGATTAAGTTTGCTGATATGCTTCTTATCGTAATTGATGCTAGTCACAATATTGACGGACAACTTGCAACAATTGATAAGTCCTTAGATGAAATTGAATTGGATGGTAAGCAAATAATTTATGTTTTCAATAAAATGGATAAGGTAGAAGATGCGACTGCAACAAGCTTATACAAAAGGGAGTACGAGAGAATATTTATTTCTGCTAAAAATGACGAGGACCTTCATAATTTAAAAAATGAAATAGTAAAAGTCATTAAAGAAGAATATAGAGAAGTAACCATGCACATTCCTTTTTCTGATGGCAAGGTCTTAGATTATTTTATGACCAATTACGATATCATAAAAACAGATTATGATAATACTGGTACTATAATTAAGCTTGAGATAAATAAGGGAGACTATGGCAAGTATGAATCCTATATCAACAAATGACTATAAGACAATAAAAGGAACGGTAGTTTCTGAATTTGAAGTAGAAAAGTCAGTATTTATCACAACTGCCAAGCACGTTGAAATCGAAGAAGAAGCTCTTAGTTTTATTGATGAAGTTAGAGAAAAATACAAAGATGCAACCCACAATTGCACAGCCTATATTATCAACCAAACACCAGTTATAAAAAGATATAATGATGATGGTGAGCCCCAAGGTTCGGCAGGACTTCCTATGTTATCTGTCCTTGAAAAAGAGGAAGTCACAAATGTGGCGGTGGTTGTAACAAGGTATTTTGGAGGAAAACTTCTTGGCAAGGGTGGATTAATTCGTGCCTATACCAAGGGGGTTGCTGATACAGTTGGACCAAATGCCCTTTACAAGAGAGACTATTTGAGAGTAGAATTAATTTTGTCTTATAATATCCTAGGTCAAATCGAAAATTATTTGAATGAAGGAAAATACCAAGTGATTGATAAGTTCTACACCGATGAAGTGAAAATCGAACTTTATGTGAGGACTGATAGGTATAATAAGTTTTCTGAAGACCTAATAAATATGACAAGCGCGAATATCAAAATAAATAAAAAAGAAGAGCTTATGCTCTATGAAGTGAGGAGTTAATAATGTCTGGACATAATAAGTGGAGTAAGATTAAGAATAAAAAAGGTAGTGAAGATGCCAAAAAAGGAAAAATTTTCACTAAGCATGCTAGGAATATAACAGTAGCTGCTAGGGAAGGTGGACTTGATCCTGAGTACAATGCAAGCCTTAAGACTGCAATAGAAATGGCTAAAGCAGATAATATGCCAAACGATAATATAGATAGAGCCATTAAAAAAGCGAGCGGCGAAGCAGGTGGAGATAATTTCGAGAGGATAATCTATGAAGGTTATGGTCCAGGTGGAGTTGCCTTTATAGTTGACTGCTTAACAGATAATAAAAATAGGACTGCACCAGATGTAAGGCATATATTCGATAAGTTTGGCGGAAATCTTGGTACAGACGGATCTGTAATGTTCCTCTTTGAGAAAAAGGGAGAAATTGTTGTAAATGGTGAAGGCAAGGACTTTGATGAATTTATGATGGATGCCCTAGAAGCAGGTGCAAGTGATGTAGATGACATTGAAGAAGGATATTTTCAAGTCCTTACAGAAGTAAATGACTTTAATGATACTGTAGAAAAGCTTAGAGAAATGGGATATAAAATAGAAAAAGCTAACGTTTCTTACCTAGCAAATGATATCGAAGTAGATCCTTCTCACCACGAAAAACTTTTCAAATTAATAGATGCCCTTGAAGACAACGACGATATCCAAGAGGTTTATTACAACTGGGCTAGCCCAAGCGAGGAATAGGATGGAATTTAATATTGATAGGGTTGCCTTTTCAATCTTTGGCCTAGATGTCTATTGGTATGGGATAATTATTGTAAGTGGGATATTGATTTCAAGTATTTTTGCAAAAAAAGAATTTGAAAGAAGAGGATTTAAGGCAGATATAGTCGATGATATCCTCTTTACCATCTTGCCAATAGGAGTAATCGGTGCGAGACTTTGGTATGTCATTTTTGAATGGGACTATTATGGAGCCCATCCAAAAGAGATAATTGACATCAGGGGTGGAGGACTTGCCATCCAAGGTGGAATTATTTTTGGTCTAATTGCCTTGTATATTTTTAGCAAGGTTAGGGATATACCTATGATAGACCTTACTGATATTCTAGCCCCATCTCTTGTATTTGCCCAGGCTGTTGGCCGTTGGGGAAATTTTACCAATGCTGAAGCTCATGGCTATCCAACAGATCTTCCATGGGGGATAATTATAGATGGAGTTAAGGTCCACCCAACATTTTTTTACGAATCTCTTGGCGACTTTTTGATATTTTTATTCTTATATTTTTATAGGAAGAAAAATCCTGCCAAGGGTTTTCAAGCAGGGATGTATTTTTTAGCCTACGGTATAGTGAGATTTTTTGTGGAAGGTTTAAGAACTGATTCACTTTATGTATTTGGTTTAAGAACAGCCCAACTAGTTTCGATAGTATTTATAATAGTGGGCATAGCTTTATTAATTTTTGCTAAGCAAAAAAATCTCCCACCATATTTTTATAAAGAAAATAAAAAGCAGAAAGAAGACAGAATTATAAGATTTAAATGATATAAAGAATCTGACCAGTTTTAAAAACTGGTCTTTTTGTTTGCTTTTTTTTAATAAATAGGATAAAATAAAGATGAAGTGGAAGAATGTGGTAAAAGGTGGTAGAGAATGTTCCTAGGTGAATATGTTCATAAATTGGATAATAAAAACAGAATTATGATACCTAGCGACTTTAGGGAAGATCTTGAAGGATATTTTTATCTTACAAAGGGACCGGAAAAATCCTTGGTAGTCTATACCGAAGATGAATTTCAAAAAAGATCAGAGGCTCTTGACCAACTTGTTTATGAAAATAAGAAAAATCGTGCTATAAAAAGACTATTTTTCTCATCCACTGTCAAAGTCGCCCTTGATAAACAAGGCAGGATTTTGATTAACAAATCGTTAAAGGACTATGCCGGTATCTCAGATGAAGCCATATTAATAGGCAATAATACCACTATAGAAATATGGGATAAGAAAATTTGGGATGATTACATTAATGAAGTCGAGGTGAATTTATCCGACATTATGGATGAATAATATGAAATTTGAACATACACCTGTTCTCTATAGGGAATGTATAGAAAATTTAAATATTAAACCTGACGGCATTTATGCAGACCTAACCTTGGGTAAGGGAGGACATTCTAAGTTGATATTAGAAAAACTTTCTGCCAAGGGATTATTAATAGGCATAGACCAAGACAAAGCTGCCATTGAAGCTGCATCAGAAAATCTTAAGGACTATGACAACAAGGTTTTTTTTAACACTAACTTTGAAAACATAGGCAAGGTTCTAACTGAAGCTGGTTTTAATAAAATTGATGGTGCTCTAATGGACATAGGCGTCAGCTCATATCAAATAGATAATCCAGAACGTGGTTTTTCATATATCCATGATGGACCTCTCGATATGAGAATGAATAGGCAAAATGAGTTAACAGCGGAAAAAATTGTCAATGAATACTCTCAGGATGAGCTCACAAGGATATTTTTTGATTATGGGGAAGAAAGATTCTCCAAGGCTATAGCAAAAAATATTGTAAAAGCTCGCGCAAACGAAAGAATTAATACCACTTTCAAACTCCGAAATATTGTTATGAAATCTGCGAGATTTACGGAAGTCCATCCTGAAAAAAGAGTATTTCAAGCTCTTCGTATTGAAGTAAATAGGGAGCTTGACGTCCTAACAAAAGCAATCGACACAATAATAGATTTTATTGATAAAGATGGCAGATTAGCTATAATTACTTTCCATTCTTTAGAAGATAGGATAGTTAAAAATAAATTTAAGGACCTGGCGACAGGATGTATATGTCCACCAGAAATTCCAGTATGTGTATGTAACCATGTGGCTAAGGTAAAAATTATTACCAAAAAGCCTATTACTGCAAAGGCTGATGAATTAAGGGAAAATTCCAGGTCTAAACCTGCGAAATTAAGAGTATGTCAAAGGATATGATATGGCTGAGCGTTTTGAAAAAAGACTAGTAAAAAATAAAAATAGGAATCGTGTTAGACTTAAAGTTAAAGAAAGACCAAAATTAACTAGGGCTAACCAGATTGAAAAAACTAGGAAAAGGGATAGGAATGTAAAATATGCTATTTCTTTTATTGCTTTTGCTTTTATTGCTACTATGGCAACTTTCTTAATTATTAAAAGAATTAACTTGTCAAATGACAGATTTGAGTATAATAGACTACAGGCAGAAATTGTAAGCTATGAACTTCAAAGAGATAGGTTGCAAAATAATCTTGATGAAGCTATTGATCTTAACAGTATTCAAAGATATGCTATCGAAGATTTAGGAATGGTTTATAAGAAAAATAATAATTAACTGCCGTTAGGATTTATTATGGATAACATTTATTTAATAACAATAATTGGCATTTTTTTGAGTATGGGACTTGGGAAAGTCATAATTCCCATACTTAAAAGGAAAAAAATCGGACAGAATATTAGAAAAGTAGGACCACAAAGTCATATGGCAAAAGAAGGCACGCCTACCATGGGTGGGGTGATATTTATTATAGTTGCCTTAGTGATGAGTGTGCTTATGCTACCAAGAAACTTAGAAACTTTAATTTTAATAGTGTCTATGGTTGGATTTGGAGCGATTGGTTTTATTGATGACTTTAGAAAACTTGTCCTCCACCAGTCAGAGGGGCTGAACCCAAGACAAAAATTAGTTTTACAATTTATTTTAGCAGGGGTCATTACAATCCTTGCTTACTTTAATGACAAAGACTCTATAACTAGACTTTTAATACCTTTTACGGATTATTACCTACCAGTCTCAGTGCTTGGTCTTCCTATAATGATTTTTATAATCGTAGGAACAACAAACGCTACAAACTTAACTGATGGTCTTGACGGACTATTGGTTAGCGTATCTATTCCAGTTTTTGTAAGTCTTGCTATAATAGCAAAGACAGGTACAAATCAATTATTTTCTGTGATTATGCTAGGTGCGATACTTGGATTTTTAATTTACAATTCTAATCCGGCCAGCGTATTTATGGGAGATACTGGATCAATGGCGATTGGTGGAGCTGTAGTAGCCCTTGCCATTAACCTAAAAATACCAATATATCTTGTGATATTTGGTGGAGTTTATGTGATGGAGACCTTATCTGTAATTATTCAGGTAATTTCATATAGGTATAGGAATAAGAAAAGAGTATTTCTTATGACTCCTATCCATCATCATTTCGAATTAAAAGGTTATAAGGAGCAAAAAATTGTAGTAGGATTTATGGTTTTATCCACAATCCTATGTCTAATAAGTTTGGTGGCAATACTATGAAAAAAGTTTTAGTTTATGGACTCGGTGTAACAGGTATATCTTCAGTCAAAGCTTTGGATAAGCTAGGCTATGAGGTTTACACCTATGATAAAAATAAAAAGAATATTGATGAACTTGAGGGCTATAAGTATAGCCCTATTTCTGATGGAAAATTTGGAAAATATGACTTTGTTTTAAAGTCTCCTGGCATTAAGCCAACAGATTATATTGTACAAATTCTAGAAAAAGATAATGAAATAATTTCAGATATAGAAGTAAGTCAAAGATTATTTCCAGATAGGGAAAAAATTGCTATTACTGGCACAAATGGAAAGACATCAACAACTTCTATGGTTGCCCATATTTTAAATGAGTGTGGCAAGCCTGCTTACGCTGTTGGAAATATTGGCGAGGGAGTATTGTGGCAGATGTATGAGAAAAAAGGTGTTTTTGTAGAAGAACTTTCTTCATTCCAACTCCACGATACACAGGCATATAAACCTCATATAGGAGCCATTTTAAACATCAAAGAAGATCACATAGATTGGCATGGCTCCTTTGATGATTATATCAATAGCAAGTTAAAGCTTGCAGCAAACCAAGATCAAGGAGATTATCTGGTTATAAACCACGAAGATGAAATAAGTCAAAAACATATTAAGGATTTTAAAGCTCAAATTTATGAGTTTTCAAGTCAAAATATAGTTGACAGGGGACTTTTTCTTGAAGGCAATAAAATTTGTCTTAGGAACGGTGGCTGTGTAATTGAAGAAATTCTCGATGTTAGGGACTTATCTGTTATAGGTCGCCACAATTATGAAAATGTTATGGCAGCTATTCTCCTTACTTATTTGTATGGCTTGAATTTATCAGAAATTATAAAGGCTATAAAGACTTTTAAGTCGATTGCTCACAGGCTTGAGTACGTGAGGACTCTTTCTGGAATTGATTTTTATAATGATTCTAAGGGAACCAATGTAGATAGCTCTGTAAAGGCGATTGAAAGCTTTGATAGACCTATACTTATTATAGCAGGTGGCTATGATAAGCATATTGATTACACAGATTTTGTGAAGACCTTTAGGAAAAATGGCAAGCTTATGGTTATAATGGGAGCTACTAAGGAAAAATTAAAAGCCTTGTGTGAAAAATATGATATAAAATATATTTTAGTAAAAGATATGAATGAAGCCATAAATACTGCCTATTCTAAGGGCGAAAATGGCGATGTAGTTTTACTTTCTCCTGCTAGTGCTTCTTGGGATATGTATAAGTCCTTCGAAGTTAGGGGAGATGAGTTTAAGGACCTTGTAAATAGATTGGAAGAAAAATGCGAGTAATTTTATCAGGTGGCGGCACAGGTGGTCATATTTATCCAGCCATTGCTATTGGCCAAAAAATTAGGGAAGAAAATCCTGATGCTGAAATAATTTATGTAGGTATCAAGGGTGGCCCAGAAGAAAAAATTGCAACAAAAAACGGCTACGAATTTAAAGCTATTGACGCTATGGGCCTTCCTAGAAAAATAAATAAAAAATTATTTAAGGCCATTGTTAAAAATATAAAAGGTTTTAGGGAAGCTAAAAGCATAATTAAGGAATTTAAACCAGATCTTGTAATAGGCACAGGTGGCTATGTTTGTGCACCGATTTTATACCAAGCAAGTAAGGCAAAAATACCTTCTATTGTCCATGAATCTAATTCTTATCCGGGAATGGCATCTAAGTTTTTGTCTGGGAAAGTAGATAAGGTTTTGATTTCATACAAAGAAGCTGCTAAGCATTTTAAAAACCAAGCAAATATTGTAGTAACAGGTAACCCTGTTAGGAATAATTTTTCTTTGTCATATACTGACGATGATTTAAACAAACTTGGAATTGATAAGAATATACCGGTTGTATTTTCCTTTGGTGGGTCAAATGGGTCTTTTGCTTTAAATAAAGCAGTAATAGAGATGAGTAAGGATTTAAATGGAGAATTTTATCTCCTTCACCAAACAGGATCAAGGTATTTCGATGACTTTTTAGACAAATGTCATACATCTAAATACATCAAGGCATTTAAATACATTGATAACATTGATCTTTTTTATGCTGTTTCAGACCTAGTTATAGCTTCAAGTGGGGCTATGAGTCTTGCAGAAATTTCATCAGTTGGCAAGCCTTCAATTTTAATACCAAAGGCCTACACTACTGAAAACCATCAAGAGTATAACGCTCGTACCTATGTTGATCATGGTGCAAGTCAAATGATTTTGGAAAAAGATTTGACTGGTGCCTACCTAAAGACACAGATAATGAGTATAATAAAAGATGAGGAAAAAATTAAAAGTATGGGGGAGAAAGCTTGCGAACTTGCTGATAATAATGCCTTAGATAAGATTTACCAGCAGATTGAAGAGCTAATATAGATGAATAATAAAAATGACGATAGGTTAATAAAAAAAGGATCTAGAGTATTTAGTAAAAAATATATAGCCAAAAGACACAATAAGGAAGAAGAAACTGGTTCGAAGCTTTTTGTTTTTCTGTTGGTTTTGGCTTTTTTCTTAGGGATTTTTTATAATGTTTTCACTCATCCGTTTATGAAAATTCAAGACATTTATATAAATGGTAATAGGGTGACAGAGGATACTGAGATTATAAAAAAATTGAAGTCGCCTCTTGGAAAAAATATTTTATTATATAATCCAACTAAATACGAAAAGGATATAGAAAGTCTTGAATATGTGAAGGGTGCTAAGGTAAGGAAGGTGTTTCCTAAAATTTTATCAGTGAAGATAGAAGAAGATTTTCCGATGTTTGCAGTTAAAAAATATGGCAAGGAAATCTTGATTACTAATAATGGGATTATAACTGATAAAAAGCCTTTTAGTAAAGATGCAAAGTTTATTAATATAAAGGTAACTGGACTTGAGACAACGATAGGAAAGAGCTTTACATCTTCAAAAGCTATATTGGAATTTATAAACGAATTACAGGCATCTTCTCTTATAGGCAACATAAGCCAATTAAATTTGGAAAATAAGCTTGATATTGGTATAATGATACAAGATATTGAGGTTAAGTTTGGCGATTTAAATAATATTTCTTATAAAATTAAATTGCTAGAAAAAGTCTTACAAGACATTAGAAACAAGGGACTAGATGCAGTAAGCATTAACTTAAACAACGGAGACAATCCTCTTGTGGTTGTTAAATAAAAGTCTTTTAGTAAAAAATCTTAATAAGTAGAATGAACAATGGGGGATTTTATGGCAAATATTAACATTGATATGGACAGCAACTCTTTAGCTAAGATTAAAGTTATAGGAGTTGGTGGTGGTGGCAATAACGCTATCAGCAGAATGAGAGACAACGGACTATCAGGTGTAGAGTTTTTAGCACTAAATACAGACTTACAAACTCTTCAAGAATCAAACGCAGATATTAGACTTCAAATTGGTGAAAAACTAACTAGAGGTCTTGGTGCTGGTGCAAATCCACTTGTTGGTGAAAAGGCAGCAGAGGAATCTAAGAGTGAGATTGAAGAAGCTATTAAGGGAGCTGATATGGTATTTATCACTGCCGGCATGGGCGGTGGTACAGGTACAGGTGCTGCTCCAATCGTAGCTCAAGTTGCTAAAGAAATGGGCATTCTTACTGTAGGCGTTGTTACAAAACCATTCACTTTTGAAGGTAGAAAAAGAGCTACTCAAGCAGAAGCTGGTATAGAAAAACTTAAGGAAAATGTAGATACTCTTATTACAATTCCAAATGATAGACTCCTACAAATAGTTGAAAAAAGAACATCTATGGTAGAGGCTTTCCAAATGGCTGACCAAGTTCTTATGGATGCTGTAAGTGGTATTTCAGAATTAATCGCAGTACCTAATGTAATTAACCTTGACTTTGCTGACGTTGAATCAATTATGAGCGACCAAGGTATGGCTCACATGGGTATAGGCAGGGCAAGCGGTGAAAATAGAGCTGTTGATGCTGCTAAGGCTGCAGTTAATTCTCCTCTACTTGAAACAAGCATTGATGGTGCAAATGCTGTTCTTCTTAATGTTACAGCTGCAGAAGTCGGCTTAATGGAAGCAAATGAAGCAGCAGAATTAATTAGAGAATCTATAGACTCAGATGCTAATATCATCTTTGGTGTAGGCCAAGATGAATCCCTCGGTGATGAAATAAAAATTACTGTTATTGCAACTGGTTTTGATAATAATGGTAAGGTTAGAAGATCAGATAGACCTTCAAATAGGGCAGATGAACTTAGAGCTCCACAAAGAAATAACCAAGCAAGCCAACAAAGAAGATCATCAAATCCTTTTGATGATATAGATCTTCCAGATTTCTTAAAATAATATGAGATGTCCCTATTGCAATTCGACTAATACCAGAGTAGTTGACTCAAGGTCTACCGATGATGACAGAGCTATCCGTAGGAGAAGACTCTGCGAAGATTGTGATAAAAGATTTTCTACCTATGAGAGGTACGAAGATTCTACAGTTATGATTATAAAAAAAGATGATACAAGAGAGGCCTTTGACCCAAGGAAGGTCATATCAGGTATTGTGAAATCTTGCCAAAAACGTCCTGTATCAATGGATCAGATAGAAGAAGTAGCTAAAAACATCGAAACAAAAGTCAACCACACTGGCAAAAAAGAAGTGACTTCAACATATATAGGCGAGCTTGTCATGGACGAGCTAAAAGACCTTGACTCAGTTGCCTATGTCAGATTTGCTTCTGTATATAGGGAATTTAAGGATTTAGAGTCCTTCTATGAGGAGATTATAAATTTAAAAGATGATAAAGATGCTAACTCTTAGCATCTTTTTTCTTTAAGGAAGTAGTATGGATTTATTTGAACTAAATAGGAAAATTGAAATGGAAAAATCTGCTCCGTTGGCCGACAGGTTAAGGCCCAAAACCATAGATGCTTACATAGGTCAAGACCACTTGGTAGGTGAGGGTAAGATTATTAGAAGGATGATCAAGGCCGACAGGATTTATTCAATGATTTTTTATGGGCCACCAGGAGTAGGCAAAACTACTCTTGCAAAGATAATTTCAAATTCTACCCATATGGCTTTTGAAGAAGTCTCTGCTGTGGCAAGTGGGATAGGCGACCTTAAGGAAAAAATTCAAATCGCTAAGGACAACCTTGCCTACGAAAATAAAAAAACTATTTTATTCATTGATGAAATTCATAGGTTTAATAAAAGTCAGCAAGACTATCTTTTGCCTTTTGTAGAAGATGCTACTATTATTCTTATAGGCGCAACTACAGAAAACCCCTACTTTGAAGTAAACAAGGCTTTGATTTCAAGGATGTATGTCTTTGAACTCAAAGAGCTGACTGACAAAAACCTTAGTGACCTTATAGACCTTGCCTTAAGGACAGATGAGGTTTTGAAAAATAAAAAAATTTTTTTAGATGAAAAGGCAAGGGATAAGTTAATTAAATATTCAAATGGGGATTCTAGGGCACTTTTAAATGCTTTGGAAATCGCCATATTTTCTGAAAATGAAAAAGACGGTAGAATAGAGATAGATTCTGAAACTATAGAAAATTCTACCACCCAAAAAATTGCTGTTTATGATAAAAATGGTGACAGGCATTATGACACTATATCTGCCTTCATCAAGTCGATGAGAGGTTCTGACATAGATGCAAGTTTGTATTATCTAGCAAAGATGCTAACTTCCGGTGAGGATATCAAATTCATTGCAAGAAGGATGATAATTTTTGCAGCAGAGGATATTTCAAATGCTGATCCCTTTGCGCTAGTGCTGGCAAATGCCACCTTCGAGGCGGTTGATAAAATCGGTATGCCTGAAGCTAGGATTATCCTTGCTCAAACTGTTACCTACCTAGCAGCAGCTATTAAGTGTAATACCACCTACCTTGCTATAGATAAGGCCCTTAATTTTGTAAGGACAAACAAGGATAGGACGGTACCAAATAAACTTAAGGATAGCCACTATGAGGGAAGTAAAAATTTAATCAATGAAGAATACCTCTATCCTCACGACCATGGTGGTTATGTTAAGACAAATTATTTGCCAGATGCTTTTAAGGATGAAAAATTCTACCAGGCAAAATATTTAGGTTATGAAAAAGAAATGATTGAAAGATTAGAAAAAATAAAGGAAGGCAAAAATGAAGATTAGACAATTGATGAGAGAAGCTGATAGCTTTGTTGACAAGGAAGTAACAATTGAAGGCTGGATAAGAAACTCTAGATTTAGTAAAAACGTAGGTTTTATTGAATTAAACGATGGTTCTACCTTTAAGAACCTCCAAGTAGTAGTGGGAAAAGAAATTGAAAATTATGATGAACTTGATAAGCAAAACCTATCTGCATCTTTATGTGTAGAAGGAAAATTTGTAGCAACAGGTAATAACAAAAATCCTTACGAAATCCAAGCGACTAAGGTCATCGTTTTAGGTGAATCATCAGAAAAATTTCCAATTCAAAAACAAAGACAAACCTTTGAATTTATGAGAACTATTCCTCACTTAAGACCTAGAACAAATACTTATAGGGCAGTATTTAGACTTCGTTCAATCCTAGCCTTTGGTCTTCACAAGTTTTTCCAAGAAAGAGACTTTGTTTATGTAAATCCACCAATCATTACAGCAAGTGATGCTGAAGGTGCTGGCGAGATGTTTAACGTAACTACAATCGACCCTAATGAGCCACCAAGAAGAGAAGATGGCAAGGTTGATTACAACAAAGATTTCTTTAGCAAAAAATCTTATATGACTGTATCTGGCCAACTAGAAGCAGAAGACTATGCTCTTGCATTTGGTAATGTTTATACTTTTGGTCCTACCTTCAGGGCAGAAGTTTCAAACACTCCAAGGCATGCTGCAGAATTCTGGATGTTAGAGCCAGAAATGGCCTTCGCTGATTATAATGTTTGCATGGATACAGCAGAAGATATGATTAAATATGCTATTGACTATATTCTTGAAAATGCCAAAGATGAAATGGAATTTTTCAACCAATGGATTGACAAGGGCCTCATAGAAAGACTAACTAAACTACGCAATTCAGAGTTTGCGAGAATTACCTATACTAAGGCAATTGAATTATTAAAAGAATCTGGTGAAAAATTTGAGTTCCCAGTTGAATGGGGTATGGACCTACAAACTGAACACGAGAGGTACCTCTCAGAAAAAATCGTAGATGGACCAGTTTTCGTTACAGATTATCCAAAGGATATCAAGGCTTTCTATATGAAGAGAAACGACGATGGTAAGACTGTTGCAGCCTTTGATATGCTTGTGCCAGGTGTTGGCGAGTTAATCGGAGGTTCCCAAAGAGAAGAAAGATATGATGAACTCGTTAAATCTATGATTGACAATGGTCTAAAACCAGAAGAATATCAAAACTACCTAGACTTAAGAAGGTTTGGTACAGTTGTCCACTCAGGATTTGGTCTTGGTTTTGAAAGAGCTATGATGTATGTGACAGGTATGAAAAATATCAGAGACGTAATAGCTTATCCTAGGTATGTAAACGCCTTTGCTAACCCAAAATAGGAGGAAGGATGAAAGAATATAATCCAAATGCCATTGAGAAGAAATGGCAAAAAATATGGAGAGATGAAAAAATTTTTAAATCTGAATTAGACCCTAATAAAAAGAAATTTTACCCACTTGTAGAATTTCCTTATCCATCAGGTCAAGGCCTTCACGTTGGTCACCCTCGCCCATACACAGCTATAGACGTTGTAGCTCGTAAGAGGAGACTTGAGGGTGAAAATGTAATGTACACAATGGGTTGGGATGCCTTTGGTCTTCCAGCAGAAAATTATGCTATAGCAAATAAAATCCACCCAGCTATCATTACAGAAAAAAATATTGACCACTTTAGGGGACAAATGGAATCAATTGGTTTTTCCTTTGATTGGGATAGGGAAATAAATACAACAGATCCAGAATACTATAAGTGGACCCAATGGATTTTCCTACAAATGTATAAGATGGGTCTTGCCTATAAGTCAGAAACATCAGTAAACTGGTGCCCATCTTGTCTTGTAGGTCTTGCTAACGAAGAAGTAGTTGACGGCAAGTGCGAGAGATGTGGGTCAGATGTTGAGCATAAGCTTAAAAACCAATGGATGCTAAAGATAACAGCCTATGCAGACAGGCTAATCGATGACCTTGCTGGCGTTGACTTTGAAGATAGGATTAAGACTAGCCAGATAAATTGGATTGGCAGGAGCCATGGAGCAGATGTTAATTTCCAAATCAAGGGCAAGGATGAAAAACTTACAGTTTATACAACCAGACCTGATACCATTTTTGGTGTATCCTACATGGTTGTATCACCAGAACATCCAATCCTTAAAAAATTCAAGGACGAAATAAAAAACTATGAGGCAATTGTTGATTACCAACATAAAGCCAGCCTAAAATCTGATTTTGAAAGGTCAGAGCTAAATAAAGATAAGACAGGGGTTATGATAGATGGTCTATCAGCCATTAATCCATTAAATGATAAAGAAATTCCAATTTGGGTTTCTGACTATGTATTAATGGGTTATGGTACAGGGGCAATCATGGCAGTTCCTGCCCACGACGAACGTGACTTTGAATTTGCTAAGAAATTTGATATGCCAATAGTTCGTGTCTATGACTCAGAAGAAGACCTTCCTGTGACAGATATTGAAAAAGGAATTTCAATTAATTCTGATTTCTTAAACGGTCTTTCTGCAAGTGAAGCTAAGAAAAAAGCCATAGCCTATATTGAAGAAAAAGGACTTGGCAAGGCAAAGACCAACTTCAAACTTCGTGACTGGGTATTTTCTAGACAAAGATACTGGGGCGAACCAATTCCAATGGTTTATTGTGAAGACTGTGGTTGGGTGCCAGTAGATGAAAAAGATTTGCCAATAAAATTGCCTGAAATAGAATCTTATACACCAACAGCTACAGGTGAATCTCCACTTGCAAAGATTGACGAGTTTGTAAATACAACCTGTCCTCACTGTGGCAAACCAGCCAAAAGAGAGACAGACACCATGCCACAATGGGCAGGATCATCTTGGTATTACCTAAGATATGCAGACCCACACAATAAAGACGCCCTTGCGAGCAAGGAAGCCCTAGATTATTACACACCAGTTGATTGGTACAACGGGGGAATGGAACACACCACCCTCCACCTTCTTTATTCAAGATTTTGGCACAAGGTTTTATATGATATAGGAGTAGTTCCAACCAAAGAGCCATACATGAAAAGGACTAGCCATGGCATGATCCTAGGTCCAGATGGGCAAAAGATGAGTAAATCTCGTGGCAATGTAATAAATCCAGACGATATCATAAGAGATTTTGGTGCAGACACCCTTAGAACATACGAAATGTTCATGGGAGATTTCTCATCAGTTGCCAAATGGTCAGATGAGGGAGTCAAGGGCTGTAGAAAATATCTTGAAAGAGTTTATAACCTTCTAGACCTAGTTGAAGATGGGGATGATTATTCTAAAGAATTAGAAATCCTAACCAACCAAACCATTAAAAAGGTAAGCGAAGATTACGAAAACCTCAAGTTTAATACAGCTATAGCTCAATTAATGACTTTATCAAATGAGATGAGATCACTTGGAAAAATTACTAAAAAAGATTTCAAGACCTACATTACTTTATTAAATCCAGTTGCTCCTCACCTTACAGAAGAGCTTTGGGAAATGGCTGGTTTTGAAGGAAGGCTAACAGACACAAGCTGGCCAACTTATGATGAAAACAAGCTAAGTCTTGATATAGTAGACCTACCAGTTCAAGTTAATGGTAAGATGCGTGGCAAGATTAAGATTTCAAAAACTGCAACACAAATCGAAGCCCTTGCTCTGGCAAACCTTGATAACAACGTAAATACCTATATCAAAGATAAAGAACTTAGGAAGGTAATATACGTTCCAGGTAAGATTTTAAATATAGTTGTATAAAAAAATAAAATCCATTGACCAGCCTTGGTCTTTGGATTTTTTATCTTTACTAAATCTTCATAAAGATTTGTTATGATAGACTTGTGATTGACATATAAAAAATATAAGTGTATGATAACACTACATACATCATACAACGGAGACTTTATGGAAAAATTCATAAAAAATCAAATTTTTAATATAATAGGGGCGATTCTCCTAATTGTGGGAGTAATACTTGCCTTTATCGGTTATCATATGGGATATTTTGATTCTTTAGATACCTTTAGGAGATTAATTTTAGAAAAAGGAGCCTGGGGACCCTTAGTTTTTATGGTCTTGCAGGTTGTACAAATTGTTGTTCCAGTCATACCTGGAGGCCTAACTTGCGTAGCAGGAGTCGTTATCTTTGGTGCTTTTTGGGGATTTATCTATAACTACATATCAATTTGCCTTGGATCCATCCTTGTGTTTTTCATCTCAAGGACCTTTGGCAGGTCAATAGTCTTAAGGATTTTTGGTGAAGAACTCTACGATAAATACAAGGGAAAGCTCAACGAAGATAAGTACGACAAGTTTTTTGCCCTAGCAATTTTCTTGCCAGTGGCTCCAGATGATTTTCTTTGCTACCTAACAGGCCTTACTGAAATGTCTGTCAAAAAATTTGTAGCTATAATTTTAATCTGCAAACCCCTCAGCATCTTCGCCTACTCAATGGCCTGGGCCCTTGGTTTTGACTTTTTAATCAAAAGATACCTATAGGAGGAAAAATGAAATTTGAAGACTTGGTAATATTTTTATTCCCAGCCTATTTTGTCTTTGTAGGCTTTACATCAAATATGATAAAGGATAAGCCAATAGATAAAAAATATGGCTATAGAACGCCCCTGTCAACTAAAAACAAACACAATTGGTACTTTGCAAATTCCTATATGGCAAAGGGATCCTTTGCTTTAGCCTTTGCATTTATAATAATTGGCCTACTTATAAATCACTATGTGGATATGACAAGGCTAAGAAGGATAATATTTGTAGTAATAGAATTTATGTCCTTTATTGTTCTTGGCATAAGTCTTGAAATGAGACTAAAAACAGCCCATAAAAAATAGGAGGAGACATGTTAAGATTAATTGCCTACATCCTAATGGCACTTGGGATTATACAACTAATTCCAAGTTATTATAAAAAGTATAAGGAAAGTTGAGATAGGCTAGACTTGTTAGAATTAATAGGTCTAGGAATTATGATTCCATCTCTATTTATCTTAGTAATAGGTCAGTTTATATAATAAAAAGCTCTCAAACTTGGAAAATCCAAGCTAGAGAGCTTTTTTAGAGAGTAATATCCTTAACTTTTTATTCCTATCCTATATAGTCTTTAAGATAGGAGTATAAAAAGTAAAAGGCAAATGAAATTGCTATATGACCAAGACCAGCAATGCCGGATATGGCAGCACTTATAGCAGAATTGTTAAGGCCATAGATTTGATAAAAACCTCTGGCTATTAAGGTTCCTATAACCAAGACCAAGGCAAAGTTATAGGTGGTATAAAATCTTTTTTCTTTTTTATCTTCTTTTAGATCCAAACTTTTTGCAGTCAAGGCAAGGATTATAAATAGGAAAAATCCCAAAACCAAGCTGTGGGTGTGGGCAAGACCTAAGGTTGTAATACCCTTAAAACCAATAATTCTTGTGTATTCTCTATAGAAAGCACCTATAAATAAGCCGAATAGGGCGTAGATAAATGCTGTCTTAAAGTATTTTTTTGTCATTTTTTTCTCCCTTCATTGCCCAATATCCGATTAAGATTGTCCAGATATAGGCACAAGTCTTTGGTACCATGAGGGCACCAATTGCTGGAATGGTATTTTCCAAAAGGACTACTGGTAAATAAAAACCAAAACTTAAAACAATGGTAAGCCACAAGTTTCTAAAGGCGATGTCCTTAGTTTCTCTTGATTTTTGGTAAAATATTATAATTATAATAAGTCCTAGGATTGTGAAAGGAATATTTCTATATATCGCCCAAGCAAAGGGTGATGAACTTGCTAGAAACTTATTTTCTGGACAAAGGACTAGCAAAATTCTAAGAATAGCCAGAGTCCAGATGCTTCCACTAAGTCTTTTTTTACCTATAACTCCATAACGCACTCGCCAGATGTAATAAAGGATGAGGTAGAAGATGGTCATGGTAATGGAAGTAATTAGTTTGCCAAAGCCAAGCGACATGGTAAAACTTTCTAGCCCTGTGGTATTAAGGGCGATTGCTCTTGGTACTAGGTGGAAGGCATCCCCAAAACCTAAAACAAGAGCCATGATTCCAAATAAAAAATATTGTTTTTCGTTCTTGCCTTCTTTTAGCATTTTTGTGCCAAGAAAGATTACTATTCCTAGGTAAAAAATATCAAAGAGGGTTTCAAATATTGCTTGCATAAGACCTCCTTAGTGAACATTGTTCATTTAAAGTTTTCATAAAACCCGTCAACAAACGGGTCTCAGTATAAGGTTTTTTTTACAATTTTTAAAAGCAAGTCCTTATCATAATTTTTTTCAACTATAAAACAAAGACTAGTCGACAGGATAAAATCAACTAAATCATCCTTAGTAAAGTCATCATCAAAAGCATCTTTTTTTATGTTTGAATCCTTATTTAGGATTTGAAGCAAATTTTCTCTGAGCCCTTCAATGTAGGTATCCATCGAATCTTTGGCCCTGCCAAGATTTTGCGACTTGAAACTGAGGGAGTGGATGGTAAAAAAGTTTGGGTACTTTCTAATTCCACTGCCTAGGTGGGTAAAAATTTCCGAAAGATACTTTAAAAAGTCATCGCAAGAAACGCTCGAATCATCAATCCTAAAAATATCTTCCCAAACACTCTCGATTGTGCTAATCATGAGTTCATCCTTAGATGAAAAGTAATTGTAGATTGATCCCACAGCGACATTGCAATTTTGTGCAAGTTTTCTTATACTCAAGGCATTCAAGCCTTCTTTTGCAACTATATCCCTTGATTCTTTTAGGATATAGGCTTTGGAAATAATCATATATGACTCCTCGATGAACATTGTTCATTATCATTATAAGGCGAAAATTTTACTTGTCAAGATTTTTTTTCTCTCTTAACTCATCGTAGTAGGCTTTTCTTTTTGGATTTTCCTTAAACCAACCCTTAAGGACTCTTTGCTCCTGTTCGATAACCTCACCGATTGACCAAAAACAGCAACAGGCAATAACTCCAGCAAAGACACTAGGGATAAGGGACTTAATATAAATGGAAAGGGCAACAAAAATTATGCCACACAAAATAAAAAACTTGTTAACCTTCCTCCCAAAATAATACTCGCCCTTAATCACAAGGGGATGAAAAATTCCTATAAGAAAAAATGTTACGACTCCAATAATAATTCCTTCCATAACTCCTCCTTCTATAATTATCATATATATTAAAAAATTGGTCAAATATTTAAGAAAACCCTTAAAATTAAAGAATGTAAAAGGGTTTTTACATAAAAAAACTTGAGTGTAAAGTGATATAGATAGACTAAATGAGATAAATTTTTTAATATAGACTTAGGAGGTAAAAATGAAAATCGGAGATAAATTAAAAAATGCCAGGCTTCATAAAAAATTGACCCAAGAAGAAGCTGCAGAAAAACTTTTTGTTTCCAGACAATCAATATCAAACTGGGAAAATAATAAAACATATCCTGACATAGGAAATGTAATCGCCTTGTCAGACCTATACCAAATAAGTCTTGATGAGCTCTTAAAAGGGAGTGATAATTTTATGAAACATTTAGAAGAATCAACAGACATTGTAAAATCAAACAAGAAACTAATATTTATAATAGTGATTGCCTTAATAGCAATGATTATAATGGCACTTTTTACAGAATTTTTGCCGGAAAAAGTATTATTGATTTCTATATTTAGCCTTGCAGTAATAGTTACAGGCTTAGTTTATAGTGAGATTATTAAAAGATTTTAGGAGAATGAAATGGATATAAAATTAATAATAATGATAATTAGCGGAGCGGTCTTTGTAGTTGGTGGTTTTATCCTCCAATATAACATCTACCAAATGACCCAGATTGATGCAAAAGCGAGAGGACTTAAGCATCCTAAATTATTGGGTGTTTTAAATATTTCTGGTAACAACGGCAATGCATTCTTGCTGGCATATTTAATAGGAAGGAAAAAATATCCTATACAAAATATTTCTAGCAAGGATTTGGCAGAGCTTGAATCCTATAAGAAAAAGTCCCTCCTAGCCTTAGCAATTAACCTTATGGCATCCTTGGTTTTTGTAATAGCCTTTATATACTATAAGGGTATGACATTTTAACATTCAAAGCTCTAAAAAAGCTTAGGCTAATTATCGCCTAAGCTTTTTTCTATACATATAAGTCTGCCTGGGTGGTGAACATTTCCTTGTAAAGGCCATCTTCTTTCATTAACTTATCGTGGGTTCCGTTTTCTGTGATTTTTCCATCATCACACACTATTATCCTATCAGCATATTTGGTAGACGATAGCCTATGGGAGATGAATAGGGATGTTTGACCCTTAGAAATTTTGAGCATATTATCAAAGATTTCCTGCTCGCTCCTTGGGTCTAGGGCGCTGGTTGGCTCATCCATGATGAAAAATTTCCCTTCATGAAAGATAGAACGAGCGAGAGCTAGCTTTTGACCAATTCCTCCAGATGGCTCAACAGATTTGTCTGAGAAAAGATAGGTTAGAAAAGTATTTTCTTTTTCTACTTGCTTATCAATCCAAGTCGACAAATTTAATAAGTCAAATGCCTTTGCCATATTTTTATATTCATAATCTGTAATTTCTTCCTTTAGTTTACTTGTAATATTTTCGCTAATCCTAAAAGGAAAGAGCCTGAAATCTTGGAAGGTAGGGGATAGGATTTCGTAATATTTTTTGGTTGAAATCTTTGCTATATCTATATCATTTAGGTAGATAGTGCCTTCACTTGGTTCGTAAAACTTGCATAAAAGTTTTACAATAGTAGATTTACCAGCCCCGTTTTTACCTACAAGGGCAAGGGTTTCTCCATTTTTTATTTTAAATGTAGCATCTTTTAGGACATAAGATTCACTTGCTGGATATTTAAAAGAGACATTGTCAAATCTAATATTAATCTTACTTGTGTCAATATCAGTGATTTCTCCCTTATCAAGTAGGCCTTCTTCCATTTCTAGGAAGTTAAAAAATACTTCTAGTTGGGCATTTACTGAAATAACCTTGGCATAGTTTTGTTGGATGAGGTTAGTTGCGTTTATTACCTGGATTAGGGAGTTGAAGTACATGGTAAAATTTGCAAGGCTAATGGTCTTATCGATTAATTTATAGGTTAGGTAAATTAACGTAAAAATGATTGAGCCATTGGCACTTACATTCATTATTCCAGTGTAGATTCCATTTTTGTTGAAGTATTCGGTTGAAGATCTTATTACATTTTGATGGTAAATGTCAGCTTTTTCAAGTACTAAGTCTTGTCCGTCATAAATTTCTACATCTTTAAAGTATCTCAAATCTGCCGCAAAATCGGCGAAAAACCTGTACGACCTGATTTCAGTAACACTTTCACCATGGTATTTTAGTTCATTTTCTTTAATTAATTTCACTATTTTTTTATTTATCAAAACTAATAAAATTAGCAAGATGATTATGGCAGGATTTAGCCTTACAAGTATTCCCAAAGATAAGATTCCTGTAATCACAGCCGATACAACTAAAACTATTATGTCATAGAGGGTGTACATTTCCCAAACTGCGTAATGGGCTTGTTCCATCATGTCTTGGATATCTTTTGAGTCAGATTTTTCTATGGGAAGCCTTAATGATTTTTTTGCTATCTTAAAGGTCAGTTTATCAGACATATCCTCAAAAACAAGGGTCAGGTAATTGTTTAAGCCCCTATAGGTTACTTCCTTTATAAAACCTAGGACTATAACCAAAAGACCAAGACCTAGGCAGTAGGAAATTCTTTTTTGTCCCATAAGCTCATCTATTATTAGCTTTGGAGCGAAAATGTTTATTAGTGGCAAAAATCCCAAAATTAGGTTTGTTACTATTACCCTAAGAGTAAAACCTGGTCTGTAGGTGTCAATTAATTTAAAAAGTTTTCTTATATTTTTCATAGGACCTCCTTGTAATTTTTTGCCTGAAGATTATAGAGGTCTTTGTAATCTTCGCAAGATTCCATGAGTTCTTCGTGAGCTCCATTTGCTATAATCTTTCCATCTTTAAGATAAATTATTCTGTCACAAAACTTGGTAGACGCCAGCCTGTGGGAGATAAAAATCGAAGATTTATCGTGGGTCAAATCATCATAGAGCATATAAAGTTCTCTTTCGTTTAGGGCGTCTAGCTGGGCTGTTGGCTCATCTAAGATTAAAAGTTTTGCCTTGGATTTTGCTATAGCTCTGGCTAAAAATAGCCTTTGCTTTTGGCCACCGGATAAATCTACCCCGTCATTGTCGAGAATCCTCAAAAGAGTTTGGTCATCCTTTTTTTCATATTTATTTATGATTTCATCTAGGTGGGTCATTTTGTAAATATCATCTATCTTCCTATCCTCAGTTGACATTAGGATATTTTCCTTAAAGGAAAATGGCAAGAGATTTGAATCTTGAAATACAGCTGAAACTAGCTTTTTATAATCTATCTTAGATTCCTTTATATCTTCTCCATTTATTAAAATATTGCCCTTAGTTGGCTTATATAGACCTGCGAGGATAAGGGCGAGTGTAGACTTGCCAGCACCATTTTCTCCAACAAGGGCGATTGTTTCTGAGTCTTTTATCTTTAGATTAATATTTTCTAATACATAAGTATCTGTACCCGGATATTTGAAAGAAACATTATCAAGGACTATTTCCATTTGGTCTGGATAAATTTCTTGTTTATCCTCTTTATAGACGTCTTTTATCCTAAAAAATGGTTTAAATGCAGTGAAGTTTTTTCTGATATCAGAAAAAACCCACATAGTCTGGTGGTTAAAGGCAATAAAGGCAAATATCGCTGTAAAATATACATAGAAATTCGCTATAGAAATCCTCCCTGAAATAAGACCTGTCATTAGCCAAAATATTATAAGGCCGTCCCTTATAAGGTTAAATACATTTGCCAGAGTGAAAATTCTTAGAGTCTTTGTGTTGACATCTCCAAGACGCTTTATCCTATCCCTATTGGTTTTGCCGTAATAGGATTTGAAAATCCTTATGGTATCAAAAATCAAAATATCTTGCTTTGATAGGGGAGATTTCATTTCGTTATTAAGCTTAGAAAACTTATCCCAATTTGGACTCATTTCTTCCCAGTACTTGTCATAAGACTTAGGAACTTGGTTTAAAAGTGACCAGGAAATAATGGTTAGAATTATTGTTGTGGCTAGAATCCAAAGGTCCATAGATGCAAAAATCCACAAAAATCCTCCAATCGAAATAAGAAGGGCAAAGACATTTGGCAAATCCATCATTATGCCACCAACACCGTGCCAAGGCGATTCTACAGCCTTCATGGCATCACTTATTTTTTCAGATTCTTTCTTTTCTTTTTTCTTGGCATAGGGGAGATAGAGTGAGTACTCTGTAATCATATTCATAAGCTTATATCGGACGTGGTTCATCCTCATTCTATAATTGCCCATAACAAAGGCATCAAAAAAGCTAATTAGTGAAGAAATAAAAAATAAGCCTATAAAAAATATTGGGAAAACCTTAGGATTAGTCTGGTAGTTTTCTAAAATATAGGCAGGTGAAATAATCCATAAGAAGGGTTTAATCCCTACAAATAGACCGTAAAGTGCGATTAGTAAAAACATGATTGGCTCTAAATTAGCCATCTTTTTAATTAAAAATTTAAATTCTTTCATAGTGCCGAAATCTCGGCATCCTCCTTGTTTTTCTTATGTAAGTCAAGGAGCTATCCTTACTTACTAGTTACGGGTTTTCTTTCCTATTTTTATTATTGTCATTTTTCTATTCTCCTTTCTTTAAATTTATAATAGTTTACCATGGTAAAAGTTTTTTGTCAATTATTGCCAGCTGCGAATGAAATGATGGTATTTTTTCCATATTTTCTTGTATCTAGAACTTTAAAACGTCTAATTTTATAAGTATTGTCAAAATTTATATAAGAGTTAATCACAGTTCCAAGGCCTGTGACTTCAGTGATTCCAGCCTTATTTGTAATAGGTAAATTTGATTCAATGGAATAATTAATCATTTCGTCAAAAAGCTCTGGGTCGATGTCTGATGTGTAATTAAGTAGGGTAATATAGGCCTTATCTTCGCTTAAAAATAGATTGGTTTTAACATTGCCATAAAAGCCTTCTAAAAAAATTTGAAAGAGGATGTAGGCGGTGTTGTAGGAAAGATTCCTATATCTGAGTTTTTTATCAACAACTAATTCGATAGTATCTTCTGTGTATTTGCCCTTGACAGAAACGAGGTCCTTGCCCTTGTTTTCCTTAACTTCCACAACTTCAAGCCCACCAGCAGACTCGTAATCATTTATTAAGAAATCATCAGTAGGCATAAATATAGTTTTTTCTACTAACAACTGGCTGATATTATTTTTAAATCTTTTATCTTCTATTTTTGTATTAAACTTAAGAATTTCAGGATAATTTTCGTAAATTTTCATTTTTCCACCTCTAATCTATTATATCATATGATATAATGAAATAGAGGTTTTTATGAAAAAAAGAATCGCCTTTATTCTTCTGGGTCTAATCCTTGGAATATTGGGCTTTGTTAATTTTGAAAATATAAATATCCTTTATCTAGCAGGAACTCTAGGTGCACTTTGCCTTTTTACATATGCCAAAAGCAAGGACTATGCCATATTTTTTCTTGCAGTCCTACTTGGATTTTCTTTGGCGAGCTTTAAATTTTCCAGTATTAATCCTAGGGAGAAATCTAACGTAAACATAGGTTTTACTATTATTGATAAGAAGAAGAGCAAAAATTCCTTTAGATATACAATAAAAATCGACAAAAGCAAGCAAAAAGCCTTTATGTTTAATGAAGCTGACTTTGACATTGGAGATAAATTGGAATGCCAGGGGGATTTGAAATTAGTAAATACAAACACTAATCCAAATTTATTTTCCTACAGGCTCTATGCCATCTCTAAGGGGGTAGGACTTGAATTTAAGCCGAGAAAATTAAATCCTGAGGTAAGTAGGTTAAAGTCTAGTGATATTTTCCTTGGACTTAGGAGGAGATTTACAGCCTATATAAATAGGATTTTCAGGAAGAATTTATCAAAAGATTCAGCTGATTTTGTTATTTCAATAACCTTGGCTGACAATCTTTTTGATAGGGAAGATATAAACAAGTTGGGTCTTGCACATATCCTCGCCATTTCTGGTTTTCATTTTGACTTGTTAATGACCTTTATGGTTTCGATTTTATCGATAATTGGTTTTTCCTATAAAAAATCCATGGTATTCACCTTAAGCCTTGCTCTAATTTATGCCTATATAATTGGCTTTGCTTATTCAATTCTCAGGGTTTTGATAGTAAGTACAATCATCTTTTTGGGATTTTTGTTAAGGAGGGGTGTTGATAGGGTCAAGGCCTTGATGGTAGCGGCAATTTTGATTTTATTTATAAATCCCTTTGCTATTTTAAATACAGGCTACATCCTGTCATTCATGACCATGCTTGCAATTTACAAGATATATCCACGACTTAAGGTATATTTCAAAGAAGGTTTTTTAAGAAATAATATCGCCTTTACAACTAGTATTCAATTTGCTGTTTTGCCTTTTAGTGTATATTATTTTAGGTATTTTAATTTCCTAAGTATAGTTGCAAACTTCTTAGTTGTGCCGGTGTTTGAGATTGCCATGTATATTATTTTTTGTCTGATATTTTTATATCCTGTCCTAAGAAGTTTATTAAAGCCAGGTTTCATAATCCTAGATATGATAATAAGATCAATAATAAATATGACAGTAGTTCTCAGCAAGGTTAGAATTTTTACCTTGGAATTTATGGCGGAAAGTATATTTGTTAGTCTTTTTCTTTTTGTCTTAATTTTTGTACTTACAAATATTAAAACTAAGAAAAACTTAGGAAGATTTTTGAAAATGGCCCTTGCCATTGTCCTTATCTCAATTGTAGTAAGAAATCTTGATAGACCTATAGAATATCAAATGATTGACATCGGCCAGGGCGACGCCTTTTTATTAAATGATAAGGGAAAATATTATATGGTAGATGTTGGGGGTCCTAAGTATAAGGATTATGATTCAGGCGAGAGGATTTTGGTCCCATATTTAAAAAGCATTGGCATCAAAGAAATTGAAGCAGCTTTTATTAGCCACGAAGATTCTGACCATGCAGGCAATCTTGATATTTTAAGAAAAAACTTTACGGTTAAAAATATTATTACTGATGATAAGGTATCAAAAGAATTTAAGCATAAGTACAAGCCTGTATTTATGAAAAAAGGCGATGATTTCAAACTATCAGAAGGAAACATCCATTGCGTTTATGATGGGACGGATGGGGTCATTGAGAAAAATGATCAGTCACTTGGCTTGGTAATTGATATTAGGGGCAATAAGATATTGACTATGGGTGATTTGTCTTCGACTTATGAGGATAAATTAAGGGTTAAGGCAGATATTCTAAAATTATCCCATCATGGTTCAGCTCATTCGTCTTCTAAGAAATTTATAAAAGAAGTAGACCCTAAAATGGTTTTAATTTCAGCTGGCAGGGACAATTCTTATGGTCATCCAAGCAAGGAAGCTCTTAATAACGTAGGAAAAATAAAAAAGTATAACACTCAAACAGATGGACTTGTAAAAATTAATTTTTATAAGGGGAGAGTGAAGGTGGAAAAATACTTGAAAGGAGGATTTTTTAGGTGAAATATATAGAGTTTTTCAAAAATTTTGTAAATTTTAAAACGGCAGGCATATATTTATTTGACTCAAAAGAAGAATATTTAAATACAACAATAATCGAAGAAGCGGAAAGACTTATTAATATAAAGGACTTTAACCTCATAAAAATAAAAGGTGAGACAGACTTTGAAACCATGAAAAATTCTTATGAAACTTATCCTGTTATGGAAGATAAAAAAATAATAATTTGGCAAAATATTGATTTATCCAAGGATGGGGTTAAAAATTATAATATCATTTTAGAAAAGCTAGCAGAAGATGCAAAAAAATTTCCATCCTATGCGACACTTTTGATTTTTTCAGATACAACTCCTTTTAAAGGGAAATTTTATAAGGAGATTTCTAAAAATGGGACAATAGTTGTAATTGACAGGTTAAATAACAATGAACTCAGGTCATTTATTGGCAGGAGATTTATAAAAAATAAGAAAAAAATTTCAAATATTTATATAGATGAGATTATCAATAGGTTTTCATATCTGGCTTATAATAGCGAAATTGATTTGTTTGAGATTGTAAACTCTGTTGATAAGATTATTTCAAATTCTACTGATGAAATTATTAAAAAAGAAGATATAGAAGATCAATTAGATCAGGTATTAAATCTTAACATATTTAACTTAACAGATGCGATAGCAAGTAAAAATATAAAAGGAGCCTTTAAAACCTTGCTTTTGATGGAAAAATCAGGCGAAGATTTATTTATGATTTACCACATGCTAATTAGGCAATTTAGGATACTAACAACAGTAAAAAGTTTGAGCAATCAAAATTTCAACGACAGTTTTATAATGAAAGCTAGTAAAATTGGATCTTTTGAATTGAGAAAGGCAAAGGCTAATATAAAAAATTATAGCATGGATAGTCTGATAGATATCAATGATAGGTTAATGGATATGGAACTTAGGTCCAAGTCAGAGAGTTTTGAAATGAAAGGCGAACTAATGAAGCTTGTTGCCTTTGTGGGGACAAAATAAGAGTGGGAGACCACTCTTTTTTATATATAACTATAACTTATTGATTGAAAAAATTGCTGGAAGGTCTGATACTTTAGTAAAAAAATTTTAACATTTTGCGACTACGAAAAAAGAACGCTTCTTCCCTCGACCTCGCTCGGGATAAAATTCATCGCGTCCTTTTTTCTCCGCTGCATAATGTTTTTCATCAATTTCTCTTCACAACCTCGTTGCTTGATAAATTGTGAAAACCGTAAAAAATTTTGTTTGCAAAATTTTTTACTACATTTAAAATGAGTGATTATCAGTAGTCATATGTCGGGATCCATTACTGATTATCACTCATTTTTCTTATGCGTTTAGTTTTTTAGCTAACTTTGATGCTGTTGCTGCTACTCTGTTTTTGTGAATAACATTTTTGCTTTCAGCTTGTTTTAATTTCTTATCAACAACTTTAAAGATTTCTCTTGCTTCATCAAGGTTGCCAGCTTCTACTAAAGCTTCAAACTTTTTGATGTAAGTTTTGATTTCTGATTTTCTAGCCTTGTTTCTAAGGTTGTTTCTCTTAGCAACTTCAATTCTTTTTTGGCTTGATTTAATATTTGCCATCTGTTTTCACCTCTCTTCTTTTTTTGCTTGACTTATGTATTCTACCATATATTGATTAAAAGCTCAAGTTTTTATTTAGATTAAGCAAATTTTTTTGAGAATTAGGGTCAACTAGTATATAATTAATAAGAAATGAGAGGTTAGAAATGAAAGAAGAAAATATAAAAAATAAAAAAGAAGATTCGCTTTTAGATATCGTGTGGGATTGGGTTAAAACTATCCTTATAGCCCTTGCTATTACAATTTTTGTAAAGCAATTTATTATCGATGCTACAATAGTTTCTGGTAAATCAATGTTAAATACTCTTCATAGTGGTGATTGGCTTATGGTTAATAAAATAGGCAAGCATTTTAGAGATTTCCACAGGGGAGAGATTGTTATTTTACATGCGCCTGATTTTCCTAATAGACTTTATGTAAAAAGAGTAATAGGCACCCCAGGGGACCTTGTTGAACTAAGGGATGGGGCTGTTTATGTAAATGACCAAAAACTTGAAGAGAAGTATGTCCCAGTTGATGAAACTCCAGCCAAGACTGATCAGACTAGTTGGATTTTAGGTGACAGGGAATACTTGGTTTTTGGTGACAATAGGGTCAATTCAAATGATTCTAGAGATTTTGGTAAGATTTACAAGGAAGAAATTGTGGGCCACGCATTTTTCAGGATTTATCCATTTGCTGATGCTGGTTTGATTGATAACCATCCTTATGATAATTAAATTAGTAGGAGTTATATGACAAAGAGAAAAGATAATATTAGAAATTTTTCTATTATTGCTCATATTGACCATGGCAAGTCGACCCTTGCTGATAGGCTCATTGAAAAGAGCGAAAATATCAGTCAGAGAGATATAAAAGAGCAAATGCTTGATGATATGGAACTTGAGCAAGAACGTGGGATTACTATTAAATTAAAGTCGATTAAAATTCATTACAAGGCTGATGATGGAAAGGTATATGACCTAAATTTAATAGATACTCCAGGCCACGTAGACTTTAATTATGAAGTTTCAAGATCTCTTAAGGCTTGTGAAGGAGCTATTCTTGTTGTTGATGCTAGTCAAGGTGTAGAAGCACAGACCTTAGCTAATACCTATCTTGCTTTGGAACAAAATTTAGAAATCCTTCCAGTTTTAAATAAAATTGACCTACCAAGTGCGAGGGTTGATGAAGTTAAGCTTGAAATTGAAAATGAAATCGGTCTTGATACGGATAAGGCACCTTTAGTTTCTGCCAAAACTGGTCTAAATATTGATGACGTGCTTGAGGATATTGTTAATAATATTCCTGCTCCTGAAGATCATGATGATAAGCCTCTTAAGGCTCTTATATTTGACTCTTACTATGATTCGTATGTAGGGGTGATTTGCTATATAAGGGTCTTTGAAGGTGTGGTTCGTCCTGGTGATGAGATTAAGATGATGAATACTGGCAAGGTTTTTGAAGTAAACCAAGTTGGCTACACATCAAAGGGAAGAGTTGCAACAAAAGAATTAAGAAGTGGCGACGTTGGCTTTATCGAAGCGTCTATCAAGCAAGTTAAGGATGCGAGGGTAGGAGATACAATCACAACTGTAGATAATCCGACTGATAAACCACTTACAGGTTATAAGGAAGTCTTACCTATGGTTTATTCAGGTATTTACCCAGCTGAGGGAGAGTCTTTTGATAAATTAAGAGATTCTTTGGAAAAACTCCAGGTTAATGATGCGGCCTTAGTATTTGAGCAAGAAAATTCTCAGGCCCTAGGTGTTGGTTTAAGAGCAGGTTTCCTTGGACTTTTACACATGGATATTATTACTCAAAGACTAGAAAGAGAATATGACCTTGATATCATAGCAACAGCTCCGTCTGTAATTTATAAAATAAAGCTAAAGGGTGTGGATGATGAAAAGGAATTACAAAACCCTAATGATTTTCCTGACCCTACAGAAATCCAATATATCAGAGAACCTGTAACCATTTCTGAAATAATCACACCAAAAGACTACATTGGTCAAGTTATGGATCTTGCTCAATCAAGACGTGGTGTTTTAATAAATATGACTTATATAGATGAAAATAGGGTGTCAATTAAGTATAAAATTCCACTAAGTGAGGTTATTTATAACTTCTTTGACTCTTTGAAATCTAGAACCAAGGGTTATGCCTCTTTGGATTATGAAGTAAAAGATTATCAAGTTTCAGACCTTGTTAAACTTGATATCCTCATCAATGAACAAAATGTCGATGCCCTATCACTTATTGTTCATAGGGATAATGCCTATGCTAGGGGACGTGGTATTGTTGAAAAATTAAAGGATGAAATTCCAAGACAACAATTTGCAGTACCAATCCAAGCTGCTATAGGTGGAAAAATTATTGCAAGAGAGACTGTAAAAGCTCTTAGAAAAGACGTAATTGCGAAGTGTTACGGTGGCGATATTTCAAGAAAGAAAAAACTTCTTGAAAAGCAAAAAGAAGGTAAGAAGAGGATGCGTCAACTTGGTAGCGTTGAAGTGCCACAAGATGCCTTCCTATCAGTATTAAAATTAGATGATGAATAAAAAAAGGATGTGAACTTACATCCTTTTTTGCTCTTTGAATATACTTAAAAATATGAAAAATAGATAAATCCCTAGACTTAATAATAAAATGTATTTAAAATCGCTTGTTGGATAA
This sequence comes from Anaerococcus lactolyticus S7-1-13, assembly GCF_000758765.1. Taxonomy (NCBI): domain Bacteria; kingdom Bacillati; phylum Bacillota; class Tissierellia; order Tissierellales; family Peptoniphilaceae; genus Anaerococcus; species Anaerococcus lactolyticus. Next base: position 19,744 of record NZ_JRMW01000032.1, on the reverse strand, counting down.
AAGCTAGCTGTATTTATTCCTTTTACTGCAAGGATACCAAGGAAAAGTGCAAGAGGAAATCCTAAGAATATTGTTTTTATTGGTAAACTTATAGATTTTTTCTTAAATTTTTCTATTGGGGCTATTAGCAGGCTAAGAAATACAAATCCTATAATTGAAATTCTTGCATAAAATCCATAGATTAATCTTGGAAGGAGAGTCTGTCGAACTTCTCCAGATCCTATAACCATTTTTGGCATGGATTCGTGGTTTTGGTAGAGAACAGTTTTTATCTCATCTTTGTGAAAAGTTAGTGATTTTTTAGGTCTTTCTTTATTGAAAAATTCATCATACTTTGTAGTGTAGGCGTCTAGGTAGATGGTATCTTCTGTATCAGTGTAATCTATCCCGCTGACCTTATCAGAAAATTCTACTGTGTAAATGTCATCGCCCCTGTAAACTTTGTACAAGTCTTTTTCATATTCAATATGCCTAGGCATGTTTAGATAAGATATGATAAAAATGAGTATTGATCCGATAAGCGAGACCACTGCTAGGGTGAAAAATCTAGTCTCTTTTTTTATCCTTTTTTCTACAAAATCTAGGGGCTTTGTATTTTCATTTTTAATTTCGATTTCATCTGTCAATATCTTCTTGCACTTAGGGCAAGACTTTAAATGGTCTGCTACAAATTTAACTGATTCTTCGCTTAAAAGATTTTCCTTATATAAGGGAAGTAAATCTTTTATAAGTTGGCAATTATTCATTATTTTCCTCCATTAATTTTTTTAATTGCTCCTTGGCCCTGTGGTAGATAACACAGGCCCAGTTTTGATTTTTCTTATAAATCTCTCCAATTTCCTTAAAAGATAAGTCGTTAAGCCTGAGCCTTACGACATCCTTATAAGGATTTTCAAGCTTATCTATCGCTTTTTCCAAAATAGATAGACTTTCTTTTTCTAAAATATCTTTCTCAAAAGATCCTAAAGCTAAGTCGAAATCTTCGATATTTTCTGTGAGTAAAATCCTCTTGTTTTTCTTATAATAGTTGTAATAGGTGTTTTTGCCTATTTGAAATAAGTAGGATTTCACTTTATCATCATCTATTCTTTCTATATTTTTCATTGCCTTTATAAAAGATCCCGAACATATATCTTGGGCGACTTCCTTGTTTTTGCATAGATATAGCAAAAACCTATATAAATCATCAAAATATATCCTATATATTTTTTCTATATCCATGGTTCCTCCTTCATATAGTAGACAAATAACTTAATCATATCTTACAAAATTTTTAAAAAAAATTCCATTGTTGTATAGTATTCCTAGCAGAGTAAAGGAGGATATATGGATATTAAAGTTGATTTTACTGACTTAGTAATTAAAACTGACAGGCTCCTTTTGAGGACCTTTAGAGATAGTGATTTAGAAGATTTTTACCAATATGCTAAGACCCCTGGTCTTGGAGAAATGGCTGGTTGGCCTCACCATGAAAGTTTAGATGATACCAGAAAAGTTTTAGAAAGATTTAAGAAAAACAAGGACGTTCTTGCCATAGAAAAAGATGGAAAAGTCATAGGCTCTATTGGCCTGCACCCAGTAGATGCTGAATTTTATCAAGAATTTAAGGATAAAAAGGGCAAGGAAATTGGTTTTGTCTTAAGCGAAGATTTTCACAGGCAGGGGCTAATGACAGAAGCTGCTAAAGCTCTTATGAAATATGCCTTTGAAGATTTGGACCTTGATTATATTTCAGCAGGTTATTTTAGGAATAATTTTAAGTCTAGGGATTTTCAAAAGAAGCTTGGCTTTACTTATTATGGCAGCCATGTTGTAAAAGTTCCTATGGGAATTTTAGCACCAGTTCACCAAACAATTTTCACAAAAGAAGATTATATAAATAACAAAACTGGGCAAGTGGAGGAGAAGAAACCTTTAAAAGCTAGAGAGGAATTGGTTTTAAAATCTTCTAGCGAGATAATTAAGAGATTATATTTTGAGAAGGAAAATGAATTTGTGCCTCAAAACTCTGAACATTCCCATTATATAGTTGTGATTGAGGGTAGGGTCAGGGTGATTTCTGATAAGAAGGAATACACATATTTCCCAGCTGATGCTCTAAGGATAAAAAAAGGCAAGGGTTTTAAGATTATAGCAAGGTCAGCTGCTAGGGTCTTATTGATAGAAGTGACTGGTAAAGATGAATAGGGTCGGAGCTTATATCCATATTCCCTTTTGCGAAAAAAAGTGCTACTATTGCGATTTTGCTGCCTTTCCAAACCTTGAAAAGTGGATTGAACCCTATGTAGAAAATTTAATAAAAGAGATAAGACTCTATAGGGAAAGGATGGATGTGATAATTGATTCGATTTACATAGGTGGGGGAACTCCTTCCTATATAAATCCAAGGTTGATTGAAAAAATTATCGGAGAAGTCTATAAGTTTAAGCACGATATCAAGGAGTTTACCATAGAAGCAAACCCTAAATCATTTGATATGGAGAAATTAAAAATTTATAGGGACTTAGGAATTAACAGGATTTCCCTGGGAGTTCAGTCCTTTGATGATGAGGTTTTAAAAAATATTGGCAGAAACCATACTAGCCAAATAGCCATCAGAGATATAGAAATGATTAGGGAGGCTGGTTTTACAAATCTTTCCTTTGACCTTATGCTAAATTTGCCGGGCCAAGACTTTTCTAGTGTTAAAAGAGATTTAGATATGGTTAAAAAATTAAAACCCAACCATATTTCTTGGTATTCCTTAATTTTGGATAAGGGTTCTAAATTTTATGCCCTTGATAAACAAGGCAAGCTTTCCTTGATGGACGATGATTTAGAAGTTGATATTTTTTCATATTTAATAGATGAACTTGAAAAAGTTGGTCTTCACCGTTATGAGGTATCAAATTTTGCTAAAAAGGGTTTTGAGTCCTTTCACAACAAAAAATATTGGAACCAGGAAGGTTACCTGGGTTTGGGAATTGCCGCGGCAGGTTATCTTTCTAACCTTAGGTACAACAATACACCAAACCTAGCCATTTACGATAAGATGCTCAAAGCAAATAAGCTTCCTATCATTAATAAGGATTTTATTGATAAAAATGAAAATGAAAAGGAATATATAATCTTTAAGCTAAGGGAAAGTGAAGGTATTGATTTATCGGAATTTAAGAATAGGTATGGGGTAGACTTCCTAAAAAAATATGCAAGGCAAATAAGTAAATTTAGAGATGATGGATTCTTTGAAATAGACTCAGCTATTAGGTTTACAAAAAAAGGTATGAGTCTTTCTAATGAATTTTTTGTTGAAATAATTTAAAACTTATTATTTTTTATATTTTTGGGTATATAAAAAATATAAAAAATTAAGGAGTTAATTATGAATATACAAAAAGTAACCATAGCAGGTGGCGGTGTACTAGGCGCTCAAATTGCCTATGCCGTAGCTTTTCACGGATATAATGTAACTATTTGGGGAAGGAAAGATGATTCAATCGAAAGAATTAAACCAAGGATTGACCGTCTTCATGAAATTTATAAGCAAGAATTAGACCTTGCCCCAACTTATATTGGAGAAAAAAATCCAAATTTCCCAAGATCATTTTTTGCATCAAAAGAAGAAATTACAGAAGAAAAAATAAAAGAATTAAAAGAAGCAAATGAAGAAGCCTACAAGGGTCTTACCTATACAACAGATCTTAAAGAAGCTTTTGGAGACGCAGATTTAGTCATAGAGGCAATTGCAGAAGTTGTTGATCAAAAGAAAGCTTTTTATGAAAAAATTGCCCCATACCTAAAAGAAGATGCAATCCTTGTGACAAATTCTTCAACCCTTCTTCCATCTATGTTTAGGGAATACACTGGCAGGGAAGAAAGGTTCTTAAGCCTTCACTTTGCAAATAATATCCACAGGCAAAACCTCGCAGAGGTTATGAAACACGATAGGACAGACGATGAAGTTTTCAAGGAAGTTATCGAATTTGCCAAAACAATTGGGATGTATCCAGCTGCAATCAAAAAAGAACAACCAGGCTATATCCTAAATTCAATCTTAGTTCCTGTTATAAATGCTGGCCTAGTCCTTTATGGTAAGGGTGTAGCAGATCCAGTTGACATTGATATGGACTGGAAAATAGGTACTGGTTCACCAAAAGGCCCATTTGAAATAATGGATATAGTTGGTATTACAACTGTGGTTAATGTATTAAGTGCAAATCCAGCTGCAAATGATCCATCAAGCCCAATAGGCAAGGCTTATATCAAGCTAAAAGAAATGCTAGATAAGGGACTTAAGGGAGTTGAAACTGGAGAAGGATTTTATAAGTATAAATAAGGATAAGTGTGGCTTATATGCCACTTTTTCTTTGAAAAAAATTGCGTCATATAATAATTTAAGTTTTGATATTAAATTAACTTGACATTTATTACTAACTTAGTATATTATTATTAGCAGTCGGAAGTAAAGAGTGCTAAAAGGAGTGAAAGACTTTGAAAGATAGAAGAATGCAGATACTTTTCACTATCATAAATTCTTATATCTTGGGAGGAGAGCCGGTCGGTTCGAAGTCCTTGGCTGATGAATATTCTTTTGATGTATCAGCTGCCACTATCAGAAACGACATGAGTGACCTTGAGAAAAAAGGTCTCTTAAAAAAGGCTCATACTTCAAGCGGTAGGCTCCCATCAGACAAGGGTTATAGGTTTTTTGTAAACTACCTATTAGAAAATGGTTTGATTGAGAAAAAATCAAGACCTGACCTTACCAAATTAAAAAAGACTTTGGATAAAAGATACAATAATGCTAGTGATATAGTTAATTCAGCGACAAAAATTTTGGCTGGAATAACTAATCTTACAGCAGTATCAGTCACTTACAAAAATCAAATCAAATCAATTTCTAATATTGAAATGCTTAGGGTAAATGATTACTCCTTGCTTTTGATAGTAGTTTATGACAATGGCTTGATAGTAAATGACATTATCCACTTAAATTATGGTATAGAAGCTTGTGATCTTGAATTTTTAAACAATCTCTTGCAAAGAGAACTTATAGGTTCAAATATTTTGCACTTGCCTGATAAGATAAGAAAAATTGAAGAAAAGTTAAATCTAAATTATAAGTATTTACTCGATGTAATCCAAACTAAGATGGAAAATGAATCTAATAAAGATTCTAGTAAGGAAATCAAGATAGAGGGTTTGGGTAATATTTTCAACTTCAAGGAATTTGATGATATAGTTAAGGCTAAGGAATTTATCAATCTCTTTGAAAGCCCAGACATTATTACAGATTTTCTAGCTGATAATAATGATAAGAATCTTGTCATTACTATCGGCGAAGAAAACGAGATCGACCAGTTAAAAGAAAATACAATCATAACTTCATATTTTAAGGTAGATGAAAACACTATTGGTACAATCGGTGTTGTAGGTTTAACTAGGATAAATTATAAGGAAGTTATCGAAAGTATCAAGCTAGTTTCAGATTTATTAAACCAATAAGAGGAAGGTGGATGAATTGGCAGACGATATTAAAAAAGATGAAAATATCGACGAAGAAGTCGAAGATATTAAAGATATAGAAGATGAAATCGCAGAAGAAGTTGATGAAGAAGTTGTCGATGCAGAAATAGTTGATGACGAAAAAGACTCTTCAGCAAATAACGAATATATAGAAAAATATCAAAGACTAATGGCTGATTTTGCAAATTACAAGCAAAGAGAAGAAAAGGCCAAGGCAGACTTTAAGAAGTTTGCATCAAGTTCTTTGGTAGAAAAATTATTGCCAGTTTTAGACAATTTTGATAGGGCTCTTAAGGATAAGGACCCAGAAGACCCATTTGTTAAGGGAGTTATTATGACAAGAGATGAACTTCTCAAGACCCTTAAAAATGAAGGGCTAGAAGAAATTGCTTCAGATGGCGAAAAATTTGATCACAATCTTCATCATGCAGTCATGACAGAAGCAAATGACACAGTTGAAGAAGATTATATTATTGAGACATTCCAAAAAGGATACACATTAAACGGCAGAGTCCTTAGACCAGCTATGGTTAAGGTAAGCAAGTAGGAGGAAAAATTATGGCAAAAATTATAGGAATTGACTTAGGTACAACAAACTCAGCAGTAGCTGTTATGGAAGGTGGTACACCAACCATTATTCCAAATAGCGAAGGTAATAGAACTACTCCATCAGTTGTAGCTTTCTCAAAAGATGGAGAGAGATTGGTAGGTGAAACAGCTAAAAGACAAGCAATCACCAACCCACACAGAACAATATCATCAGTTAAAAGAGAGATGGGTCATGATTGGAAAAGCCCTGAAATTGATGGCAAACAATATACACCAGAAGAAATCTCAGCAATGATTCTTCAAAAATTAAAGGCAGACGCTGAGGCTTATTTGAATGATAAGGTAACAAACGCTGTAATTACAGTACCTGCTTACTTTACAGATGCTCAAAGACAAGCAACAAAAGATGCTGGACAAATCGCAGGTCTTAAAGTAGACAGAATTATAAACGAACCTACTGCAGCAGCACTTGCTTATGGTATGGACAAGGAAACTGACCAATCTAAGATTATGGTTTATGACCTTGGTGGTGGTACCTTCGATGTTTCAATCCTAGAAGTAGGTGATGGAGTATTTGAAGTATTAGCTACAAGAGGTAACAACAAATTAGGTGGAGATGACTTTGATAATGCGGTTGTAGATTATCTTGCAAGTGAATTTAAGAAAGAATCTGGAGTTGATCTAACAAAAGATTTAACAGCTATGCAAAGACTTAAAGATGCAGCTGAAAAGGCTAAGAAGGAATTATCTTCAACCCTTACAACAAATGTAAATCTACCATTTATCACAGCTGTTGATGGTCAACCAGTCCACTTAGACATCAACCTATCAAGGGCTAAATTTGATGAATTAACTCACGACTTAGTAGAAAAAACTAGAAAACCAGTAGAAGATGCTCTTCATGACGCAGGTTTATCAGCATCTGATATTGACAAGGTTCTATTAGTTGGTGGTTCTACAAGGGTGCCAGCTGTTCAAGAATTAGTAAAGAAAATAATCGGCAAAGAACCACAAAAAGATATCAACCCAGATGAATCAGTTGCAATCGGCGCAGCTATCCAAGGTGGTGTATTAACTGGTGAAGTTAAAGACCTATTACTTCTAGATGTAACACCTCTTTCTCTTGGTATTGAAACCCTTGGTGGAGTTGCTACAAAACTAATCGAAAGAAATACAACTATCCCAACAAAGAAATCACAAATCTTTACAACTGCAGCAGATGGTCAAACAGAAGTAGACATCCACGTAGTTCAAGGTGAACGTGAAATGGCAGCAGACAACACTACCCTTGGTAGGTTCCAATTAACAGGTATCCCTGCAGCAAGACGTGGTGTGCCACAAATCGAAGTAACTTTTGATATAGATGCTAACGGTATTGTAAATGTAACAGCAAAAGATCAAGGTTCTGGCAAGGAACAAAAAATAACAATTACATCTTCATCTAACTTATCAGAAGAAGAAATTGATAAGAAAATTAAGGAAGCAGAGAAATTTGCTGAAGAAGATAAGAAGAAAAAAGATGACATAGACGCTAAAAACAATGCTGAAAACCTAGTTTACCAAGCTAGAAAAACTGTAGAAGACGCTAAGCTTGAAGGCGCTGATAAAGAAAATATCGAAGCTAAGGCTAAAAAACTTGAAGAAGCAATCGGAGCTAACGATATAGACAAGATTAAGAGCCTATCAGAAGAGTTGACCAACGAAATCTACAAGGTAAGCGAAAAAATGTATAAGGCAAACGAAGCAAACGCAGGAACTAACGGCGCAAGCAATGAAGATGTTGTTGATGCTGACTATGAAGTAATCGACGAAGATGAAGAATAATCTTTTGAAAGTTTTACTATAGCTAGTATAATAAAAACAATTGATAAAAGGGGCTATTTCCTAGTGAAATAGCTTTTTTTAGTGATTGGAGGATATATGAGAGACCCATATGAAGTGCTTGGAGTAGAAAGAACTGCGACAAGTGTTGAAATAAAAAGAGAATATAGGAAACTTGCGAAAAAATACCACCCAGACTTAAATCCAGATAATGAAGAAGCTGAACAAAAGTTTAAGGAAGCAAACCTTGCTTACGAAATACTTTCAGATCCAGATAAAAAACAAAAATACGATACCTACGGAGCAGCTGCCTTTGAAAATGGAGGAGCTGGCTTTAATGGTGGATTTGGTGGAGGCTTTGGTGGTTTTGGCGATATATTTGGAGATTTATTTGGAGATGTCTTTAGCCAAGGCTATGGAGCAAACAGGAAAAGGCCTAGTAAGGGAGCTGATATCCAACAGGTAGTAAATCTTACTTTTCAAGAGGCAGCCTTTGGTACAAGCAAGGAGATACAAATAAGACGTGAGGAAGAGTGTCATGTTTGCCACGGATCAAAAGCTGACGAAGGATCAGAAACTCATACCTGTTCAACTTGTCATGGTCAAGGCGTAGTTAATGAAGTATCAAGAACACCTTTTGGGACTATGTCAAGGACTGTAACCTGCTCTAAATGTCATGGTACAGGTGAAACAATAGATAAACCATGCAAAAATTGCAAGGGTACAGGCAAGGAATATAAGTCAGAAAAAATCAAAATTGATATTCCATCAGGTGTTGAAGATAATAATGTGATTAGGCTATCAGGTAAGGGACATGTTGGAGAAAATGGTGGTCCAAATGGTGACCTTTATGTGATTCTTAGGGTAGCCAACCATGAAATATTTAAGAGAGATGGCCTTGATATTTATTATGAAATGCCAATTAGCTTTCCAACAGCAGCTCTTGGTGGAAAAATTGATGTAGCAACCCTTAGAAAATCTGTCGAATTTGAAATCCCAGCAGGAACTCAAACTGGTGAGAGATTTACCCTAAAGAATGAAGGAATCGAAGATAAGAGGACAGGTAGGACAGGTAACTTATACTTTTACGTCAAGGTCGTAACACCTACCAAGCTTTCTAAAGAGCAAAAAGAAGCCCTAAAAGCCTACGCAGAAGCAAGTGGAAGTGAAGTTAGGGAAGAAAAGTCGTTTTTTGACAAAGTAAAGGACTTTTTTGAATGAAAAACACGTACAATATCATAACTCTTGGCTGTAAGGTTAACCAATACGAATCAGAAGCTGTTGAGGAAATTTTTAAGGCAAGAGGTTTTGAAAGAAAAGAAAATAATGCAGATGTCTATGTCATAAATACTTGCACAGTTACCAATATGTCAGATAGAAAGAGTCGTCAGATGATATCTAGGGCTAGGAAAGATAATCCTGATGCCATTATAGCTGTAATGGGATGTTACTCTCAGGTTAAACCAGAAGATGTGGCGAATATCGAAGGCGTTGATATAATCCTAGGCTCAAGAAATAAGGAAGAAGTCGTTGACCTTTGCGAAGACATGCTCCAAAATAAGGAAGCTATTGATCAAGTAATATCTGTTTCGGAAGAAAAATCATTTGAAGATTTAGAAATTTCAAACCAAACAGAAATGACCAGGGCCTATATGAAAATCCAAGACGGATGCAATATGTATTGCTCATATTGTTTGATTCCTTATGCTAGGGGCAATGTCGTAAGTCGTCCAATGGATTCTATTGTCAAAGAAGCTGAGAGACTAGCAGAAAATGGTTTTAAGGAAATTGTCCTAACAGGTATCCACGTTGCAAGCTACGGCAAGGACTTCAAAGACGGAATTAGCTTAATAGATGTAATTGAAAATGTAGCAAAAGTTGATGGTATTAAAAGGATTCGCCTTTCATCAATGGAACCAAGGCACATTACCAGAGACTTCCTTGAAAGAATGAAGGCGACAAAAAAGGCCTGTGACCACTTTCACTTATCATTACAATCAGGGTCAGATGATGTCCTAAGAGCTATGAACAGGAAGTATGATACAAAAATATTTAAGGAAAAAACGGATTTAATTAGGGAAGTATTCCCAAACGCTGGATTAACCACAGATATAATTGTTGGTTTTCCTGGAGAAACAGAAGCTAACCACCAAGAAACCATGGCTTTTGTAAAGGATATTAAATTTGCCAAAACCCATTTATTCAAATATTCAAAAAGAGATGGGACAAGAGCAGCAACAATGAAGGGCCAGGTTAATGGAAATGTTAAAAAAGAGCGTCTAAAAGATTTAGAAGCAATTGAAAAAATAAATAGGGAAAAATTTTTGGAAAATCAAGTGGGTAGGACCCTATCAGTTCTATTTGAAGAAAAATCTGACATGGCTGGCTTTAAATCAGGATATTCAACCAATTATTTAAGGGTAAATGTGGAAAATCCAAGCCTTCCAACAAATGAAATTTACGATGTAAAAATCACTGGACTTATAAATGATGAATTAATCGGTGAAATAAGTTAATAAAAACTTTACTCTTAAAAATAATTGTGGTAACATATATATTAATGGGGGTGAAGTATGGATTGTGTATTTTGTAAGATTGTAGATGGAGAAATTCCTTCTAAGATAATCTACGAAGATGATGAGTTAATTGCATTTGACGACTTAGATCCACAAGCACCTATCCATTTTCTTGTTATACCAAAAAAGCACATACAAAGTTTAGAAACTCTCGATGAGTCTGATAGTGATTTGATAGGCAAGATATTTTTGGCAATCAGAAAAATTGCTCGCGAAAAGGGCATAGCTGATAACGGATATAGGATTGTCAATAACATAGGAGAAGATGGAGGACAAACTGTACCTCACATGCATTTCCATGTTCTTGGCGATAGAAGCCTACAATGGCCACCAGGCTGATTTAAGTTTAAACTAGTGCATATACGAGAGGGGGGATAGAGATGACAGAAATCAGAGTTGGAGAAAACGAATCAATCGACAGTGCGATTAAGAGATTCAAAAGACAATGCGCAAGATCCGGTGTACTTTCTGAATACAGAAGAAGAGAACACTACGAAAAACCAAGCGTTATTAAGAAAAAGAAAAACGACGCTGCTAAAAGAAAAAACAGAAAAAGAAAATAATAATTTAACCATCCACGATGTGGGTGGTTTTTTTATGGCAAAATTAAAAGTCCCAGACTTTTATTCTATCTAGGACTCTTGGTTTATACTTCAATCTTTTTTAATTATAAAATAAATAGTTAGGGCAAGATAGGTCATGTAAATGGTATATGTTATACTATTAGGCCATGGAAAGGACGCTTCTGGATGATGTAAGGCATAGTATACGAATAATACTGCTATTAGAATCATTGCCAATCCTATTTTTAAATACTTTTTACTTTTCAGCATAAAATCTCCTATTCAAAATTAATTACATATTCATAAATTTCGTTTTTAGAAAAAGAACTTTCTTTCTTAATTTCTTTGACGATTTCTTTGGTCGATTTGCCATCTCTAATCATTTCTTTTATTTTGCCGTCAAAATAAGAAATATCATCAGACTCTTCTTCTTTTTTGCCTTCCAAAATTAGGACAAATTCGCCCTTAAGGGTAATTTCTTCTGGATTTATATCTATAATTGTATAGGTCTTATATTCTTCGAATTTTTTTGTTAATTCCCTTGCTATGGTTAATTTTCTTTCTGGGAAAATTTTCTTGAAGTCCTCGATTGTTTTTGGTAGGTTGTGGACCGAGTCAAATATTATCGAAGTTTTATCTTCGTTTTTTAATTTCTCGTAAAGTTCATTTTTCTCTTTAGATTTTTTGCCGATAAATCCATAAAAGGTGAAGGCTGACATGTCTTGACCTGAGCCTATTAGGGCTGTAAGTATTGAACTTGGGCCAGGTAGGATTGTATATGAGATATTATTGTCTATACATTTTTTTATTAAGATTTCGCCAGGGTCAGACATACCAGGCATACCCTGATCGCTAATTACTCCTATTGTTACTCCTTCGTTAGCCTTTTTAATTAGTTCTTTGCTTTTGGCTTGCTCATTAAATTTGTGGTAGGAAGTTAAGGGTTTGTTAATTTCGTAAAAGTCTAAGAGTTTTTTAGATTCTCTGGTGTCTTCGCATGCAATGAGGTCGACTTTCTTTAATGTATTTATTGCCCTTAGGGTCATGTCTTCGAGGTTGCCAATCGGTGTTGGCACAAAGTATATTTGGTAGTCCATTAGTTCTCCTTATAAGTTCCGTTTATTTTTTTTACTTGGTCGGTATAGGTGCCATCTTTATAGATTATGATCGGATTTTCGATTTTAAGGCCATCTTTAGCATTTTTTACAAATTCTATTAGGATAAATTGTGGCTTGGTATCGTAGGTAGATGATACAAAACGGATTCTTTTTGGTTTCAAATTTCCCGACTCATTAAAAATTTCTACCATTCTTTCTGGTTTGTGAATCATAAAAAGTTTGCCCTTATCCTTTAGGGTCTTGTTTGCGAAAGAAAATATATTATCTAAGTTTAGGTATAGTTCTTGCCTAGATATGAGGAATTCTTTGTCCTTATTTTTGATGTTTTGGTTGATTTTATAGTAGGGAGGATTTGTTATAAGGTAATCAAGGCTATTTTCCTTAAAATTAATTTTGTTTAAGTCTTCATTTATTATTTCTATATTTTTTATGGCATTTAGGTCTAAATTTTCTTTTAGAATTTTCGCCTTGGATTTTTGGATTTCGACAGCATAGACTTTTTTTAAGTCATACAGACCCTTGGCCATCATGGCTAAAATCCCATTGCCAGAACCTATATCTAGAAGAATAGTGTTCTTTTTCATCTTAGCAAAATCAGCTAGCAGAATTGAGTCGATGCCAAAGGAATAGGCGCCGTCTATGTGAATCATTTTAAAATTTGTTCTTGGAATATAATCTAACTTTATCATACTTATATTATATCAGATATTTATAAATTTAAAATCGTTAAAATCTCGGTGACTTATTTCTAAAAATCCTATCTTGGAAGTATAATATAAGAGTAAATTAATCTTGAAAGGAGAGATTATGAAATATTTTGGTACAGATGGTTTTAGAGGCGAGGCAAATAAAAATCTTAATGTTTACCATGCTTTTAAAATTGGTAGGTTTATTGGGGATTATTTTTCTAAAAAGAATAATGGCTCTGGTAAAATTCTAATTGGTAAGGATACAAGAAGATCTTCATATATGTTCGAAGATGCCCTATCAGCTGGTATAACCTCATCAGGATCAAATGCCCATCTTTTACACGTCACACCTACTCCTTCAGTTTCATATATAACAAGAACAGAGGATTTTGATTGTGGAATTATGATTACAGCAAGCCACAATCCATATTATGACAATGGAATTAAAATTATAAATAAATACGGGGAGAAAATGCAAGATGATTTTCTCTACAAACTCGAAGAGTATATAGATTCTGATATTAAAGATATTGACCTAGCTGTCGGCGAAGAAATTGGAAGGACAGTTGACTATATCGGGGGTCGTAATAGGTACATTGCTTATCTAATCCAGACAGTTACTAAGTCCTTTGAGGGAATTAGGGTCGGACTTGATTGCGCAAATGGAGCTGCCTTTACTATAGCTAAACCAGTTTATGATGCCCTAGGTGCGGATACATTTTTGATAAATGCAGAGCCAAATGGCTTTAACATTAACAAGGATGCAGGTTCAACTCACATAGATGGACTTAGAAAATATGTAGTTGAAAATAAATTAGACCTTGGTTTTGCCTTTGACGGAGACTGTGATAGGTGTATAGCTGTTGATAATGAAGGAAATGTGATTGATGGAGATTCCATCCTTTATATATTAGCAAATTATATGAAAAAGGACGGAGCTCTTGATTCTAATACTGTTGTTACAACAGTAATGTCAAATATTGGTCTTTATAAGGCCTTTGATAAACTTGGAATTAATTACGAAAAAACAGATGTGGGCGATAAAAATGTCCACGACCGTATGTACGAAAAAGATATAGAATTAGGTGGGGAGCAGTCAGGTCATATTATAATAAAGAAGTTTGCCAATACAGGCGACGGCATTTTAACTTCTTTAAAAATAATGGAAGCTATGATTGAATCAAAAAATGATTTAAAGAGCCTAGTTCGTGACCTTAAAATCTACCCTCAAGTTTTAATAAACGTGAGAGTAAAGGATAAAAACACTGTTTTGGACAACGAAAAAGTAAGCGCGAGTGTTGAAAAAATAGAAAAAGAACTTGAAAATTCAGGAAGGGTTTTAGTTCGTAAATCAGGAACAGAACCGCTTATAAGGGTAATGGTAGAAGCTGAGACAGAAAAAATTGCAAATGATTCTGCTATGGAAATAGTCAATACCATTAAGGAAAATGGCCTAAGCCTTGATTAAGGATTGTAAGAGTGGAAGAGAAATTGATATAAGAGAGAGTTTTTTAATTGTGAGGGGTAGGGTTTACGCAAAAGAATCCTATGTTGTCTTTGATACATCAAAAATTAAGGCCTATCCACCTCTTGTGTATTATGACAGGGAAGATGAATACTTAGGAAGGTTTGAAGAAGAAGGTCTCTATGAATTTGATGACATTGAAGATATTCTTCTTTCTTATAGTGATTGCTGCTTTTCGAACCATGATTTAGATGACCTTAGACAACTACTTGTCAAAAAAAGAGAAGAATTCGTAAGAAAACTCTTAAATTAAATCTCAAGGTGTTGACAAGAGTTGACTTAACAGGTAATATATATGATTGTATGGAAGTATCCGTATAAACAAATAGGAGGTGTTTTATGAGAGTTAAAGTTAAATTAGAATGCACAGAATGCAAAAACAGAAACTATGATACAACAAAAAACAAAACCCATCATAGTGAGAGAATTGAGCTTAAAAAATACTGCCCATTCTGCAAAAAACACACAGTTCATAAAGAAACAAGGTAGGAGATTAAATGGCTAAGAAACAAGATTCTTTCTTCGCTGGAGTAAGTAAAGAATACAAAAAGATCCAATGGCCTGTCAAGAAGACTACATTAGAGTATACTTTAATAGTAATCGCCATCAGTGCAACAACAGGTGTTGCTATCTGGGTTCTTGATAAGATTTTCCATTTCCTACTATCAACAATATTGTAGGTGGACAATGACTGATTCTTTAAACTTTGAAACCAATAAGGAAGAAGAAAAAGAAGCTTTATTAACCGAAATAGAAAAAAAAGCAAGGTGGTATGTAGTTCACACCTATACTGGCTATGAAAATAGGGTTGCTGATAAGATTCAAATGATGATCGACAATGAGCAAAACCCAGATATAGTAGATGTGACTGTGCCAACTGAAGAGTATGTTGAGGTTAAGAATAACGACAAGAAAGTAAAGACAAGAAAGTTATTCCCTGGCTATGTAATGGTCAAAATGAACGTTACAAGTAAATCTTGGTATATAATTAGAAACACCCAAGGTGTTACAGGTTTTGTTGGTCCAGATGGGGATCCAGTACCATTAACAAAGGCTGAAGTGAGAAAATTCGGCGTAAAGGAAAAAGAACCTGTATTAAATATCAAAGTAAAACCAGGAGATGACGTAAATATCATTGCTGGCCCATTCAAAGACTTTGTTGCAAAGATTGATGAAATTGATAATGAAAAGGGCATTATAAAAGCATACGTAGATATGTTCGGTCGTGATACACTCATAGACCTAGAATATAGTGATATTGAATAAATTTAGTACTGTCTAAATAGTGGGAGGGGTAACCCGAATCACCACAAGGAGGTAAATTATGGCAGAAAAAGATATACAAGCGATAGTAAAACTACAAGTACCAGCAGGAGCTGCATCACCAGCACCACCAGTAGGAACCGCATTAGGTCCTCATGGAATCAACATAATGGAATTTGTTCAAGCATTTAATGCTAAGACAGCTGACCAAGCTGGAATGATTATACCGGTTGAAATGACTATTTTTACGGATAGAACATTCAAATTTATAACTAAAACACCACCAGCACCAGTATTAATCAAAAAAGCTATCAACCTAGCAAAGGGTTCAGGTGAACCAAACAAAAATAAAGTTGGCTCAATCAAGAGAAGCCAACTTGAAGAAATTGCTAAAACTAAGATGGAAGATCTTAATGCTGCAAGCTTAGAAGCTGCAGTAAGCATGATAGCAGGAACAGCAAGAAGTATGGGAGTCACTGTAGAAGATTAGTGGGAGAGTTTACTCGTTGACCACAGGAGGTATTAAATGGCTAAAAGAGGAAAAAAATATATAGAATCAAAAGCTTTATATGATTCTACTAAAGAATATGAATTAAACGAAGCACTTGAAATTGTTGAAAAAACTGCAAAGGCGAAATTTGATGAAACTGTAGAACTACACTTTAGCTTAGGTGTTGACAGCAGACATGCTGACCAACAAGTTAGAGGCACAGTTATTTTGCCACACGGTACTGGTAAGGTACAAAAAGTACTTGCCTTCGTAAAAGACGATAGAATAGATGAAGCACTAGCAGCAGGTGCTGACTATGCAGGTAACGAAGAATATGCTGAAAAAATCCAAAAAGATGGTTGGTTAGATTTTGACGTAGTAATTGCTACACCAGATATGATGGCTACAGTAGGTAGACTTGGTAGGGTACTTGGTCCTCAAGGCTTAATGCCAAACCCAAAAACTGGTACAGTTACAAATGACGTTAAACAAGCTGTCGAAGATATCAAAGCAGGTAAGGTTGAGTATAGAACAGACAAGGCTAACTTAATCCACGTACCAGCTGGTAAGGTATCATTTGGAGCAAACAAACTAGCTGAAAACATAAAAGCTCTAATAACAGAAGTTGTTAAGGCAAGACCAGCAGCAGCAAAGGGTAAATATATCAAATCAATCACAGTTGCATCTACAATGGGTCCTGGTGTAAAATTACAAGCAAGCAGGGCAAGCGAATTAGTAGAAACAAAATAATTTGCAATATTATTAGATTGGTGATATAATATATAAGTCAAATAAACAGGCTACCAAAGACTACGCAGACAGCAATGTTTAATAATTGCGTATAGGTGGGAGAAATTAACTACATCCCCACCGATGTAGGCGCTATTAAGGTGTCTATATAAAGTGGGGTTTTTATATGCCTACCATTAGCCTTAGGAGGTGAAAAAGTGAGCGAAAAAGCTATAGCAGCTAAACAGCTAGTAGTTGATGAAATCAAAGCTAAAATCGAAGGTTCACAATCTGTGACACTTGTAGGTTTTAACGGAATGGACGTTAAGGAAATCACAGAATTACGTAACAAGTTCAGAGAAAAAGACGCTGAATATAAAGTTTACAAAAATACTATGATGAGATTTGCTTTCCAAGAACTAGGTTATGATGAATTAATCGAAGACCTAAAAGGAGCAAACGCCCTAGTATTTTCTAAACATGATTTAGTAGACGGACCAAAGATAGCAGTTGACTACAGAAAAGAAAAAGAAGCAAATGAAGAAAAATTAGTTTTGAAATCAGGTATAGTTGAGGGTAATTACCAAAATGGCCAACAAATGATGGCAATAGCTACATTACCAGCTACAGAAGTATTACACTCAATGCTTGCAAATGTATTACAAGCACCTATTAGAACTCTTGCCGGAGATCTTAACAACACAATTTCTAAACTTGCTATTGCCCTTAATGAAGTGGCAAATAAGAAACAAAACGAAGCAGCATAATAAAATAATAATTAAAATTTAAGGAGAAATAAAATGGCATCAGAAAAAGTAACAAACTTATTAGAAGAAATCAAAAATCTTACAGTTCTTGAACTTTCAGAACTAGTTAAAGCAATCGAAGAAGAATTTGAAGTATCAGCTCAAGCAGCAGTTGCAGTAGCAGCACCAGCAGCAGGTGGAGCTGAAGCAGCAGGCGCAGCAGAAAAAACAGAATTCACAGTAGTTCTTAAATCAGCTGGTCAATCTAAAATCAACGTTATCAAAGTAGTTAAAGATCTTGCAGGTCTTGGACTAAAAGAAGCTAAGGCTCTAGTTGATGGAGCTCCAGCTAACGTTCTTGAAGGTGTTGCTAAAGATAAGGCTGAAGAAGTTAAAGCAGCTCTAGAAGAAGCAGGCGCTGAAGTAGAATTAGCATAATTTAATTAATTTATCTAGGTTTAGCCTAGAAAACCTCCTAGCTAGTTGTTAGGAGGTTTTGTTTTTAATTAATATAATAGATAATGTTTTTATATAGACACCTTTGTTTATAGGCATAATTTGTTTTTATATGCAATTATATTATATTTTTACTAGTAGATTGATTTAGAGAATCATTCGCAAATGATTGACAAATAGACATTTTATCGTATATTATCTGGTAGAAAGGTGTGGGAGAATATGCATGAGTTAATAGAAAGTTTAAGGGATGAAAACTACGAAAAAAGACTTAATAAGTTAAAAAAAATCCTTCAAGATAAAAAAATCAGGATATCTCACCAAAGGCTATTAATTTTGGATTATTTGATTACCCATCCAATCCATCCAACAGCAGAAAAGATTTTTAAGGATCTTAAAAGCAAGGATCCTGTTATCAGTCAAGCAACAGTTTATAATAGCTTGAACCTTTTTGTGAAACATAAGTTGGTCAAAGAACTTGATTTTAATATGACTTCAAAAAGATATGAATTCAAAAAACCTAGTCATGGTCACTTTATTTGTGAAGTTTGTGGAAAAATAGAAGATTTAGAAATAACTGATATTGCAAAACCTGCTAGGCTAAAAGATTATACGATTGACACTACTGAAGTAATCTACAGGGGGATTTGCCCTGATTGTAAATAATAGATTTAGCGTTTTATAAACGCTTTTTTATTTGACTAAATACCGGTATTTGTGGAGGATCTACTATTGCAGCAATAGCACCAGTTATAGAAGCAGAGTATACTGATATAGCCTATGCTATGAGTGCTACATTTTTATTTGATATGTTTATGATAATTGCCGTACCTATTATGGGTAGGGCAATGGGACAAAGTGATATGGCATACGGACTTTGGACAGGAACTGCTGTAAATGACACTTCAAGTGTAGTAGCTGCAGGATTTTCCTACTCAGATGCAGCTGGTGATTTTGCAACCATGGTAAAACTTACAAGGAGCCTTTCAATCATTTCTGTAGTATTAATTTTTAGACTCATCCATCATAGACTTGAAGTAAAAAAATGGGACATGAATATGTTGAAAAGAAATTTATGCTAAGCTAAATCGTTCCATTTTTTATAATTGTATTTTTAATTATGGTAATGCTAAATTCCCTAGGTTTTAAATCTGAAGAATTATCAAGCAACCTAAAAGATATATCGAAATTTTTGATGGTAGCAGCCCTTGCTGCTATTGGTTTAAATACCAAATATAGGGATATGAAAAAAGCTGGCATCAATCCTATGCTACATGGATTTATAATATCCTTACTTGTAGTTATGGTAGCAATATTAGTTATTTATTTCATGGGAATGGTATAAAAAAACGTCTTTGCTTTGATTAAACTTAGCAAGGACGTTTTTAATTTATAGTTAAAAATTTACAAAAAAAATGGAGCCGCTTCCCGGAATTGAACCGAGGACCTCTTCCTTACCATGGAAGCGCTCTACCTACTGAGCTAAAGCGGCACATTTATTATTATACAAGCTAATTTTGTAAATACAAGTTCAAAAATATAATAAATTTGTAGAAATTAATAGAATTTTTTTATCATATATGGTAGAATAATGTATATGAGTACATTAGGAGGAATTAATGAGCAAACAAACATTTGAAAGAAGCAAACCACATATTAACATTGGTACAATCGGCCACGTAGACCACGGTAAAACAACAACAACAGCAGCAAT